>CAZIWQ010000953.1:0-2510 GCA_964542355.1 uncultured Armatimonadia bacterium | reverse complement strand
CTCCTCGGCCAGTGTCATGTTCCTGCCAAAGCGCACCCTCACCCGCGGCGGCGGAGAGGGGTCGTCGTCAAGCTGCCGGAGCTCGATCCGCCCGGACAGGCGCTCCGCGTCCATCACCCAGCGCTGCCGGCACTCCCACACGTGGGGGAAGGCCTCGGCCTCCCAGATGCTGCGGAAGCACGCGGGGCGGTATGTCACCTCGAAGACGGCGGTCTTGTCCGCGATCGTCGTCTCGCCGTGGGTGTCGCGCGGGGTCATCCCCAACGCGTAGCGGCTCATGTTCTCATCCGGCTTGCCGGCGTGCTGATACTCGACCTCTGCGGTGACGCCAAGGAGGGCGGTCGGCGGCTCGCCGGCCGGTGTGTGGACGACGGCGCCGATGAGGGTGTCGGAGCCATACCGCGCCGTC
Organism: uncultured Armatimonadia bacterium; assembly: GCA_964542355.1. Classification (GTDB taxonomy): domain Bacteria; phylum Armatimonadota; class Zipacnadia; order Zipacnadales; family JABUFB01; genus CAZIWQ01. The sequence continues at coordinate 2,101 of CAZIWQ010000953.1, read as the reverse complement.
GCCGCCCACGACCAGTCGGCGAACCGTCCGCGCGGGCCCTCGATGCTGGGGTCGTATGTGACGGTCCTGTCGCTGCAGTGGGTGGCGGCGCATGGGGGGGCCGCCCGCGTTGTCGCAGTGGCTGACAGGCCCGCACTCTCCGCCTCAGCCCAGAGCTGAGCGGCCCACACCATCTCCGGCGCGTCGACTTGCCCCCCCGCGTCGGCGAGACGCGCCGGGAGCAGCTCCCGCAGCCGGTCGCCGATCTGGCGGTTCGCCCGGTCGCCGCCGAGGCTGGCCACGATGTCGGGCCCGCAGGGGTCCTGGCGGTGCCAGCTATGCTTCCACCACGGGTCGGTGAAGTACTCCGGCCGGCCACACGGGTCGACCACGTGCGGGTAGTACGGCACACTGCGCCGTACCATCTCCCGTGCGCGCTCCTCGCCCGAGAGCTGCCAGATGCGCCCCATCAGGCAGACGTTGATGTCATGGTAGACGGGGCACTCGTTCGTCCCCTGGATGTACGTCCAGCCGCCGCCGGGGAACTGCGCCCGGTCCATGATGGCGAGGAAGCGCAGGAACTCCTCCCGGTAGCGCACCTCGCCGGTCAGGCGGTACCCCAGCAGCATCAACAGGCAGTAGTACACGTCCATGTTGGGGTAGGGCCGGTCGGGGTCCTTGGTCGCACCGTACTCGCGGTACTGGACCTCCAGCACTCCCTGGCACCGCACAGCGACGGCCCGGGCGAGCGCCTCCGGGAGGGCGTCACGGGCGAAGAAGTAGGTCTCCAGGTACGGGACCAGCACGAAGCGGTCGATGTTGGGGTCGCCCTGGCGGCCCTCGCGGTGCCACCAGCGGTCACCGTGCGCGGCCTCCTCGAGCCCGGCGATCACCGGCACCATGGCCTCCCGGACCGCGGGGGAGCGATGCCACCCGCTGCCCGGACGCTGCCAGGCGTACGCCAGGGCCATTGCGTAGCCGGCGAGGTTCGTGTGGAGCCATTCGTTATCCGCGTCCCAGTGGACGTAGTCGCCGCGCATCTGGCGGCAGGCGAACTCGCGCACGCCCTCGGCAAGGAGGGCGGCGACGAGGTCGTCGATCAGGACATGGTAGGGGTTGGGCATGGTTGCTCCTTGCGCAGCCGAGTGCGGATAGCCAGGCTGCCGCTCGGCGTTGTGCTTGTCGACTGAGGTCGGGCGAGGTTGGGTTTCGCCAGGCACCGGCGGCCTCCTCCGAGGGGTGGTGCCCTGTGCGGGCACAACTTGCCCTTGACAATCGAACGCACGTTCGATACCATAGGGGCGCGTGCTCACCATCCTCCGTGCCCCGGGAGGGCAGACCGATGGTATGCTCCGCGACCTCGCTGGCCCAATGGTGCTTCCTCTGTGTTGCCGTGACACTGCTCATCTGCACTGCGTGCACCTCCGCCGCGCCGCCCGACTACACCCGGCTCGTGCTGAAGGGCAATGGCCATGCTCAGGACCATTTCTCACTGACTGTGCAGGCGGCGGCGCGCCTGCTCGGACAGGATCTCGACTATGAGACCGTCGACGTCCTATCCGGCAATGCCTTCGCCCCCTGTCTGGACCCCGGCGAGACCTGCACCGCCTGGTGGATGACGGCGACCGGGCGCGATGTCTCGATGGACCTGATCTCTCGCCGTCTCGGCCTGCGCTTCCGCCGCATCCCCGCCCCGAGCAGCAAGGGCGCGCCGCCAATGCCGGAAGCAGAGACGGCGCGCAGAGAGTGGCTGCGGGACTACTCGTGCAAGCCGGCCGTTGCGCTCATTCGCGCGGCGCAGAGCCGGGGCGAGGTCGTGCTGACAGATCGCGAGTGGGACGTGCGCGGGCCGCACGGCTTCTATCCATGGTGCTGGTGGGGGATCATCGTCGAGGCGCGCGATGACGGGACGGTCCTGGGAGCGGGGCTCAACGGGTTCTGTGACAACCCGCTGGTCGCCGTCGGCGAGATGCTCGCGGTTGGGCCGGGGGAGCCGCGACTCGGGCCGGAGGAGGCAGACTTTGAGGTGCTGTGCCGGGCAGTATCGCGCATCCGTGGCAACGCCGCGCCGTTCCTGCCCGGGGAGCGGACCGTCTATGGCCTGGCCGCGGTGGACCGGTGG
>CAZIWQ010000952.1:0-2537 GCA_964542355.1 uncultured Armatimonadia bacterium | reverse complement strand
CTCAGGATGACGTCGGCCCGGAGGCCCGGTTCGTGCGGACGCCGACGGGCTGGCCCTAGAACCGCGGCGTCGGGACGGTCGGCCGCCGCGAAGGGCGGCCCGGAGGAGGTCAAGTGCCCTGCGGTGTAGAACTCCCAATCAGCGCGCCGGACTCGACAGCGAGGGCGGCGTCGCCCCGCGAGAGCGCCAGGTTCCAACTACCGGGGTACCCGGATCAGGAGCGATGCGAGATGTCAGACAACAAGGTTGCGCTTGCCACGGCAGCACATCCGGACGACGTGGAGTTCATGATGGCGGGTACGCTGGCCCTGCTGGCCGACGCCGGCTATGAGTGCCACATCTTCACCATCGGCAACGGCAACTGCGGGACTGCAGTCCACACCCACGAGGAGATCATCCGCATCCGTGGGCAGGAGGGACACGATGCCGCCTCCGTCATCGGCGCGACCTACCACAACGGGCTGGTCAATGACATCGAGATCTTCTACGAGCCCGAGCTACTGCGCCAGGTGACCGCGGTCGTGCGCCAGATCAAGCCGCAGATCGTGCTCACCCAGTCTCCCCAGGACTACATGGAAGACCACACGAACTCCTGCCGCCTGACGGTGACAGCGTGCTTCACTCGCGGCATGCGCAACTGGATCACCCATCCGTGGGTTGAGCCCACGCTGCAGGATGTGTTCCTCTATCACTGTCAGCCGTATGGCTGTGTCGGCCCGCTGCGCGAGCCGATCCCCCCCTCGCTCGTCGTGGACATCACGAGCAAGATCGAGGTCAAAGAGGAGATGCTGCGGCGCCATGCCTCGCAGAAGGACTGGCTGGATGTCAGCCAGGGCATGGACGCCTACCTCAAGTCGATGCGTGAGACATGCGAGATCATGGGCCGCATGGCCCCCTCACCAGTCGCCTACGGGGAGGGCTTCCGCCAGCACCTGCACTCCGGCTTCTCCGCTCAGGATGGCGACCCGCTCAGCGAGGTCCTCGGCGACAAGGCCCAGCGGGTCTCGTCATGACGCCAACCACTGCTGCGCTGGCGCCGGTGCCGCTCTCTGCCGACTATGATGTGATCGTGTGCGGTGGGGGCCCCGCCGGACTGGGGGCGGCCCTCGCCGCGGCGCGCGGCGGCGCGCGGACGCTCCTCGTCGAGCGCCTCGGCTACGTCGGGGGCATGGCCACCCACACCCCGATCAGCACCTGGTGCGACACTCCGGGCGGCCGGCTGTTCGACGAGCTGGAGGCGCGCCTCGAGGCCCTCGGCAAGTCCCGGCGGCAGTTCGCGCCCGACCGCCATGTCTACCCGCGCGGTCGCGTCGTCCTCGCCGGCGAGTCACTCAAGCTCGTGGCCATGCAGATGCTGCAGGAGGCCGGGGTCACGGTGGCGCTGGGGACGACGGTGGTCCAGGCCCTGGGTGAGGGCACCCGTGTCACCGGTATCGTCGCTGCCGACAAGAACGGCCTGCACGCGTACCGGGCTGGTGTCGTCATCGACTGCACCGCCGACGCCGATGTGGCCGCCAGCGCCGGGGCCGAGCTCCGGTGCGGCGACCCGACCGACGGCCGGCTGATGCACGTCAACTTCATGTTCGGCATCGAGGGGGTGGACCGGGAGCGCTCTGCGGCCGATACCCCCGCGCCGGAGGCCCTGCTGGAGATGATCCGCGCCGCGCGCGAGCGCGGGGAGCTGCATGCGCCGCCGGGCGTGTTCCGCCCCCGCGCGGACACGTTCCCGTATCACCCCCCGGAGGAGTGCCTCGCGCTCAACTCGTGGGAGATCGAGAACGTCGACTGCTCCGACTGCCAGGCAGTCAACTCCCTGCTGTGCCAGTGCCAGGTGATCGCACTGGAGGTCGTGCAGTTCGCGCGCCGCCATCTGCCCGGCTACGAGGACTGCGCCGTCGGCCGCGTGTGGGATGTGCTGGGCACCCGCGAGTCGCGCCGGTTGGTGGGTCGGGCGAGTCTGACCGGCGACGATGTGCTGCAGGCCCGCAAGTTCGCGGACGGCATCGCACAGGCCACCTTCTTCATCGACTTCCACGACTCGCCGCCAGGGCGCTCCATCCCCTACACGCAGGACTTCCGGGTCTCGCATGCCCCGCCCCTGGGCGACTGGTATGAGATCCCCTACGGATGTCTGGTGCCGGCGACGGTTGCGGGCCTGCTCGTCGCCGGGCGGTGTATCTCCGCCGAGCGCGAAGGGTTGGCCTCGATGCGGGTGATGCCATGCTGCATGTTCACCGGTGAGGCTGCCGGGACGGCCGCGGCGCTGGCAGTGCAGCGTGGCATCCTGCCCCACGAGCTGGACGGACGCGAGCTCAAGCCCCTCGTCATGACCCCCGACCGACTGATGTGAGGGCGGGCGTTCGCCGTGCCGTTGCCGTGGCAGGAGCAACAGCGGCGGGGTACAGGCCCCCGCCCTACAGACGGCGACGGCCAACGGCGGCCTACCCCCCGACCCCCTCCCCACGGGGAGGGGGAGGAACGGCAGAGGACGGCACGGCGGCGGGGTCCCGCCCTGCGGGACCCGCCCTACAGACGGC
>CAZIWQ010000951.1:0-2542 GCA_964542355.1 uncultured Armatimonadia bacterium | reverse complement strand
CTTCCGCCGTCTTCCGTGTATTCCGTGTGTTCCGTGGTCAGACCCGCCGTTCGCCGTTTCCCACGCTCATGCGCCGGGCGGCAGGGCCTCGGTGATCTCCAGCACAGCCAGGCTGCCGGTGACTCCGGTATCCACGTCGACCGTGGGCCCGAGCGGCAGCTTCTGCTCGCGCAGGTGGTCGTACAGGAAGCTGGCGGGCGTGGCACCGAGGGCCGTGAGGTCGAGCGTGAGGCGCAGCTTCTCCCCCACTCCCTGGTTGCAGTGCGACACCAGCGTGATCAGGGCCCGGCGCGTGGCGTTCCCCAACACGTGCACGCGGCACACCGTATCGACTTTCGGGGTGAGCACCGTCTGCCGCCCTTCTGCGTCCCGGCCCTCGATCGGCTTGATGCCCCCGGGGATCGGCTCGCACTTGACCAGGTTGTCGGCGCGGCGCCCGGTCATGTAGTAGTCCTCGACATCCGCCACCAGCGTGTGCACGCGCGAGATGCCGACCATCCAGCGCGCATCGGCAAAGCCGTTGGTGCCGATGTAGTAGCCGATGCCTTTGACCGCCGACGCGGTGGACAAGAGGTCGATGACCTTGAACCGGATACAGGTGAGGTCCTCGGTCTGCACACCCATGGAGTTGCACAGGAGTGGGAGCACGTCCGGGTACCCGTTCTCCTTGCCATAGACCTTCGCTGCCGTGCCCTGGGTGATGAAGTCAGCGTATAGCGAGCCGAAGTAGCGCAGCGAGTACCACTGGGGCATGTTGTAGTCATAGCCGCGGCCCCACACCATGCGCTCGGCGAGGGAGAGGTCATCGGTGCCATGCTGGGGGCCGAACGGGCCGGCGGTGTTGAGCAACTTGGCCTGAGGGCTGACCTCGCGCAGGGCCTCCGCCAGGCGCGCCGCGACCTGCGCATACAGCCCGTTGTTGTAGGCAACCCACTGCTTGCGATACTGGCCGCCGACGGAGGCCGCCGTCACCTGCGCCGGGTCGAGCCCTGCCTGGCGGGCGAAGTCGGCGAGGGTCGTCGGGTCATAGCTCAAGTACATGCCCTCCAGCGCGTCGGTGATGAAGCCCCCGTAGCGGAACGGCAGCTTCAGCGCCTCGGGCCGCTTGATGAGACGCTGGAGTCCCTGGAGCGCCGCCTCAGCAAAGTAGCGCCCCTTGCTCCCCGCATAGCGCATGTTGAAGGTGTCCTTGTCCACGCTGCCATCGGCGCGGACGATATACATGTCCGGGTCGTCCGTGGCGCGGGGCCCGGTGCCCCAGTAGTAGCAGCCTTTGGCGTCGGCGCCGGACAGGAGCTGCGAGAAGTTCGGCCAGAACTCCGTCACCCCGTACTCGCTGGCCGCCTTCGCCATCACCTGCTCCTCGGCCGTCGGCGCCGTCACATCACGCCCGCCGGGACCACGGTACTCGCTCCAGACATTCAGGCCCATCAGCTTGAACTGGGCCGGGACCGTCGCCAGGCGGCTGTCGAGGTCGGCCTTCCAGTCCTGTACGCTGTAGGCGAGGGTCTTCACCAGCCGCGGGGTGCGCTGCCGTGTCGGCGGGTCCACCGGCACGAGACGGATCAGCTCTTCGGTCACCGGCACGCCGCGGTCGGAGAGGCTGAGCTTGGCCCACGACTGCTCGTTCGAGGGCACCTCGACGAAGCAGCCACCGAAGCTCACCGGGTTGTCGGCGCCGTTGACGAAGCGAGGGCATGCGAACCGGTACGTGGTCACCGCCTCGCCGTTCGCGTCCTTGCCCTGCCCGGTCACGATCTCGACCTTCGCCACGGATCCCGGCCGGTAGGTGTTCAGCAGGCCCTCATTGAGACCCGTGAGCTTGACGGCGGCGGGGACGGCGAGCGTGATCTCGGCCATGCCGATGCGCCGGTGATCGATGGTGGTGATCGTGAAGTTGAGCCACTGCTTCATACCCTTGAGGTAGGTCTGCACGTTGTCGGAGCGCTTACCGCCGGCCGCATGCAGGTCGAGGAACAGGTATTCCCCCGGCAAGGCCTCGTCCGCGCCCAGGCGGCGAAGCCTCAGGTCGTCGACCGCGATGCCCAGGCTGGTGGAGATGAGACTCAGCGGCAGCTCCCCGCCAGCCTTCACCTCGAAGCGGGCATAGTACAGGCGATAGCGGTCGGACAGCACCGGCAGCCGGCGCTGATCGGTCCCGAGCGCGATGACGAGACGGGGATCGCCGGAGTCGCCGTTGTTGCGCGTCCAGACGGTGAGCAGGTAGCTGCCCGGCTCGACGCGCACAGTCTGCCGCAGCCGGGTGTTCGCCGAGTAGATCTCGAGGGCGTGCTCGCCACTGTGCGGGCGCGCGTCGCCATGGCCGCCCCCGCTACTGCGCAAGTGGTAGTGATAGAGCGGCCCCTGCGGGTTGACGCGCTCCACACTCCACCCCTGCAGCCAGCCGGCCGGAGCCTCAAAGCCGGGGTTGGTCAGGAGGTTCTCGGCCTGCTCCGACTGCTGGGCGAGCGCCGTGGTAGGAGCGCTCCCCTGAGCGCGGCCCGCGGCCTGACCTAACGCCAGTGGGGCTGAGACAAGCAGC
>CAZIWQ010000950.1:0-2565 GCA_964542355.1 uncultured Armatimonadia bacterium | reverse complement strand
GTGCACGACGGCCTCCAGCGAGGCCTCCACCCCGTGCCGGCGTGCCAGCTCCTCCTGCACTCGCGGCGGGGCCACCGGCTGCAGCTCCGCGACGATGTCGAGGATCTGGTTGGAGGTCTGCTCCGACAGGCGCGCGAGCGGGTTGCCCGTTGCCGGGTCCGGTCTGGTGTCGGCGTGGCTTGCCATGGTCCGCCTCACTTGCCCTCAGTCTGGGCGATGGCCTGGCGCAGCGCGCCGGCAATCCGCTCGGCATCGGCTGCGGTGACCATGCAGTTGACGTTGCATAGCCGCGGCAGGATCGCCTCCGCGGTCGGGCACAGCCCATCGCGGTACTCGTAGCTGCCCTCGTAGTACGGGCAGTTGTGGGTCGGGCAGCCCTTGTCCTGGTAGGCCATCGGCTGGCGGAACAGCTTGTACTTGTACGCCGGCACCTGCGTGAAGCCGATGTTGAAGCCCTCGCCGGTGTCGAACAGGGCCTGCTTGAAGGCCTCCAGCTCGACGCCCTGCGCGTCGCCCCGGAACAGGAACGAGAAGATGTACGGCGAGTTCCCACAGCCGGGCTTGATGGCGCGCGGCTGCAGCCACGAGCACTCGGCAACGACCGCGTCGAGGATCGCGTACGACTGCTGGTACTCCTCGATGTAGCCCTTGACCTTCTCGAGTTGGGCGAAGCCGATGGCCGCCTGCATCTCGGTCATGCGAAACACGGTGGCCAGGTGGGGCGGCGACTCCCCAAACGCCGTCACGCTGCGGATGCGCGTGGCCAGCTCGTCATCATCGGTCAGCGCCATCCCGCCGTCGCCCGTGGTCATGTGCTTGCCCTGGCAGAAGCTGAACACGCCGATGTGCCCCCAGGTCCCCACGTACTTGCCCTTGTAGGGGAGGAACATGGCGTGCGCACAGTCCTCGATCAGGACAACCTTGTGCTCGTCGGCGATCGTGCGCAGCGTGTCGACCTCCGCGGGCTGCCCCCACAGGTGAGTCACGCAGATGGCCTTCGTCTGGGGGGTGATGTTCGCACGCGCGGAGGCCGGGTCCATCAGCCAGGTGTCGGCGCACACATCGGCCCACGTCGGGTACGCGTTCTGCCACAGCGCGCTGATGGCATGGAACTGCACGAGTGGGTCACACAGCACCTCGTCCCCGGCGCCCGCCCCGGCGGCATAGACCGAGGAGATGAGCAGCGACATGGCCGCATTGCCGGCGATGGCGTGCTTCACCCCGTAGGCCTCGGCGAACGCCGCCTCCAGCTTCCCATGGTAACGGTCGGACCTGCCGGACAACCTGCCGGACGCCAGTACGTCTTGCAGGTACTCAAGCTCCTTGCCGTCAAACCGATCGACGCCCATTCGATGCCCTCCATTCAGTGGTCGGTCAGTGGTAGGACCGCGACGGCGCCTGCCTCGATGTCGGCAACCAGGTCGCTCACGGTCTGGAACTGGACGGTGTAGTCACGACGCACGACCTCGAGGAGCCGATGCAAGAGCTCCCGCGAGTACGGCGCTTCCTCCCCCACACACTGCACGTGGCACACGAGCAGGAAGACGCCCCCGGCCGCGTGGACCCGCGCCAGGTCATCGAGGGCCAGCGCGAGGTGCGGCTCCACCTTCTCCGCGGTCATCCACCAGGCATACTCGCTGATGATCGGCAGGTTCACGATCGCGGGGGTCAGATAGTACGGCATGGGCGGGACCTCGGGGTCCCAGTCGCCGGGATGCTCGTATTCGCCGACGATGTACTTCCAGCCGCGCGGATCAACAACGAGGTTGGAGACATAGCGCATGCCGACATCGACGAGGGCTTCGTAGAGCGGGGGCGATTGGGCGAGCGCGCCGCTGCGGAACACCTGCGGCCGCCGGCCGAAGGCGTTCTCAAACGCCGCGATGGCGGTGGTGAGGCGCTCGACGAACAGGTCGCGCCGCCACAGATGCCCGTACTTGTCGCGGTCGGCCTGCGCCCGCGCCGCGATGTCCGGTCCGCCGAGGGCGACGATCATGTCGGGGATCGGGCCATACTCGCAGTTGCTGTGGTCGAGCCCGTGGAGCTGGAAGTCGTGGCCCTGTGCCGCGGCCTGCCTGGCGGCTGCGAGCCACTCGCCGGCGCGGTCGACCCGCCAGTCACCGTCTCCCTGGGGGACCGTGAAGAAGGTGGCCGGTACGCCCTCGTCGTGGTAGAAGTTGGCGACCCGCTCGAACAGCGTGATGTCCTGGATCAGTCCACCGGCATCATCGACGGTGGCGACGAACCTCAGGGGTGCTTCGATGTCGGCCATGGGTTACCACACCTTTGGTGGGGATGATGTCGGGGGGTATTCACCGGGGGGCGGGACTTGTCCTGCATCGGAGGAAGGGAGCGTGGGGCGGGGATCCCGCAGCGCGGGACCCCGCCGACATCGCTGTGCGTCTCCGCTGTGCGTCTCCGCTGCGCGACGCGCCTACCGAACCGCTCACGTCAGCAAGCGGAGCCGTGGCCGGTGACGTCGCGCGCGGAGCGCGTGGGGTCCCGCCCGGAGGGCGGTCGGCGTGCGCTCTGAGGAGCGCACGCCACCCAGCCCCGGGCTTCAGC
>CAZIWQ010000949.1:0-2589 GCA_964542355.1 uncultured Armatimonadia bacterium | reverse complement strand
CGTGGGATGGCGGAATGCAGAGCCACCATGTTGCGGGTCACGTAGCTCGGCTCGGCCCCCTCGACCAGCGGTGGGACGCCGGCGCCCGCACAGATGGCCTTGAGGAGGCGCGGCGAGAGCAGCGGTGTCGCCGACCAGATGCTCGTCCAGTCAGGCATGCGGCGCACCGCCAGTCCCGGCAGGTCGCTGCCGGCCCACGTCGCGACGACATCGAGCCCCTCCGCCCGCGGGCTGAACACCGGCCCCAGGTCGATGTCCGGCTGCTCGAGGTCCGTGAGACCGGCGGCCCACGCGTGCGTGGGCTTCACATCGAGCTTCCAGGGCCGCGTCTCGGTGCGCTCCGCAAACTCCATCCCACTGAGCTGCGAGACCCGCCCGATATCGAGCCCCTCGTCATTCGCATAGCCCGGGGCGTAGAACCACACCAGCGTCCGTCCGCCGCCCTGCAGCTCCCGGCGGATGGTCTCCCGTTCGGTATCGGTCATGTGGAAGCAGTTGAGGAAGAAGTAGCACTTGAACTTGGGCACGCGCCCGGACACTACGTCGTCCAGGAGGTAGATGTTCCAGGGGACGCCGAGGCGCTCGAACACGGCCTTCTGACGATACACCAGCCAGTACATCGCCTCGATGCTGTGGCCCAGGTAGGCCGCCGGAGTGCCTTCATCCACGACGACGGCGATCCCGTTGGGGTCGGGGCCGCGGTCCGGCCACTGCACTGACTGCTGGGCGACAGCCTGCAATTGCCCGATCACCTGCCCCTGCCGCGGATCGCGGCTGATCCAGCCACTGCTGAAGTCATACCACTGCGCGGCGGCGCCCTTCGCCGTCGCCGTAGCGAAGGCCCGCGCAAGCTGACTGACGGTGCCGGCGAGGCTGTCCGCAGCACCGAGGCCGCGCTGGCCGACCTCCCGCGTCAGGTGGGTGCGCAGGTCGGCCTGCAGTACCCACAGCTTGTTGTGCGCCAGCACCGACCCGATCGGGCTCATGATCGTGTACGGCTCGCCCACATCGCGGTTGGAGTAGTCCAGCGGGGAGAACAGGATATCGCACAGCTTCGAGTCGAGCAGCCGCGAGAGGGCGTAGTGCCCCGAATCGCCGGCGCGCCGCGCACCGGAGAGCATGGTGACCGTGTAGCCGTAGTAGGTAGCGGTCAGCGCCCGCCCCCCCGTTGCCTCCTTGATGATGCCGAAGTAGTGCTCGATCCCATCCACCATCACATCCTGGTTGAACAGGTAGAAGTCGATCAGATAGCGGCTGGTGCGCGGGTCGCGCAAGAGCAGGTGATCGGAGCTGTCGCGCTGGGCGACCGTGGGGATCCGCAGGGTCTCGAAGCTCACCTGCGGCTGCTGCCAGGCCTGGCGGAGCTTTGCGACATCGTTGCCATAGCGGCGCCCGACCCACGCGCGGAAGGCGCTCTGCATCGGCGCGCTGTAGTCGGTCGGCTCGTGCCCCCCGACGGAGCCCCAGTGCTGCCACTCCCACGATACGCCGGAGCACGGGTGGTACCCGATGATCCGCGTGCCGTAGGGGGCGCGCCGGCAGTGGTCGATGAACCGTCGCAGGGCCGCCCCGCTGGCCTGCCGCCAGGCTTCGGAGGCCAGGGACACGGCCTTCCCGGCGGCGACATACACCCCGACCTGCGTGCTCCCACTCTCCGTCGTAGCCAGCTCCCCGGGGTTGGCGTCGATCCAGAACCGGTGCGTCAGCCCGGAGATATCGAAGGTCGGCATGACGATGGCCTGCGGGTCGCAGGTTACGAGCTCGAGGACCTTGTTGTCCCACGCGGCGTAGTCGAACTGATCGGGGCCGACCCAGCCGATGTCGCCGCCGTCCAGCTCATAGAGATGAATGCCGGCGGCGGCCATGTTGCCGATCCGTTGCGGGCTGGGGGTGAGCTCCAGGTAGTGCATCAAGGCATCGGGACGACCGTTGATCATCAGCGTCGCCAGCCCGTTGTGCGCCGCCACCCGGGCCTCGGCCGGCGCCTCGGCACCGGCGGGGGCGGTGACGCTCAACGTCCCCAGCTCGATCCCGCGATCGGGGCCGTATTCGGTGCGCGGGTAGCCCAGGGCCACCTGGTAGCTGCCAGGTGACAAGAAGCGCGTCAGTGTCAGGCTGGCCGGCCCGATCTGAACCCCGTCGGCGACCGGATGGGTCGCCTCCGCGGTGCCCATCACCCGCGAGAGCACCGCGACGCCGTCGCGCACCAGGCTCAGCCGGAGCGGGGCCTCGCGCGCCACCGCGGGCAGGCGCTTCAGCACCGCGGTGACCTGCAGCTCCTCGCCGGCCCGCACCTCGCGCGGGAGACGGGCGGAGGTGAGTTCCACACTCTGGCGCGGTCCCAGGTACTGGTAGGGCAGGTTGCCCCACGGCGCATCGCCCGCGGGGGCGATGACCTTCACTGCCGGCCAGGCGCGATCGTCGAAGTCGAGACCTGTCCACCCCGCCGGGGCCTCCCCCACTCCCTTCCACGAGCCATCGCTGAAGAGATCCAGCGCCCCGCCCGCCCACTTGACCGTCCCCTCGAACAGGACACCCTCCGCCGACGCCACGTCGCCCTCGGGCTTCGCCTGTCCCTGGCGGAGGAGG
>CAZIWQ010000948.1:0-2698 GCA_964542355.1 uncultured Armatimonadia bacterium | reverse complement strand
GGATCGCGGACGCGTGCGGCGGCGGCCACGATCGGCGCGGCCTCGTTGGGCCACCACCGGACGCCACGCGGGAAGTGGTGTAGCGCGTACTGCAGCACCGGCCACAGCTCCGGGGCCAGCGGTGGCGCCGCCAGTCTGAGGGGGTGCGGCCTGCCTGGCAGGTCACCCTTCCCCCCGCGCTCCGGTGGCGGCCCTGCCGGCTCGCGACCAGGACCGGGCCCTCCAGGTGCGGCAGTCGGGTCGCCCCCCGGGTCACCCTCGCGCCCGGGCTCCGGTAGCGGCCCGCCCTCGTCGTGAGCCTCGTACGTCGCCCCTGCCGGTGGCGCGAGACCCGCCTCCAGGATCGCCTCGGCCGCGAGGAGGCGCACTCGCTCGGGCCGAGATTCATCAAAGAAGAGGCGACGGGCGGCCTCTACCAGCTCGGGCACGACCGTGGCCTGTGGCGGAGGGCCGACGGCACCGCCCGGAAGCCGCATTTGCGTCAGCACAGGAATGCCATACCCCATGTCCTGCACCAGCTCGAGGGGGCTGTCGTCGGGCGGGACGATGAGCTCCGGGTGCTTGACGATCAAGCGCGCCAGCAGGGCCGCATCGCCCGCCTCGCGCGCCGCCCGGAGGGCCACGCGTCGGTCCTCGGCATCGCCACGGTCGAAGGCCCGCCGGATGTGCGGGGCGGCATCCTCGTGCAGGATCGCCGCCAGCGCGTGCAGTGCGCCGTGGCGCACGTCTGCCACCGGATCGGCGAGGGCCGCCTGCAAGGCGGGTGCCGCCGCTCGTGCGCCGATGTGGCCCAGGATGTCCGCGGCGTCAGCCCGGGCCGCCGGGTCGGCGCTCTGCAGACCCTTCGCGACCGCCGACCACGCGGCCGCGGGCATCACCCCGAGAGCGTTGGCAACATACGTCTGCTTCTGCGGCTCGTTCGCCGAAAGCAGCGGCTGCAGGAAGCGCAGGCGCTGCTCGTCGGTCCAGTCGGCGCTGCGCTCCTCGATGATGCGACCGGCTTCCTCGCGCTCGCGGCCGGGCCCGCGCGCGAGCATGCGCTCCAGCGCATCCAGCGCCGCGGGGTCTGCGAGCTCCGCCAGCAACTCGACCGCGGCACAGGCCACGGGCTTGCAGGGGTGCTGCGTGAGGCGGCGCAACGCCGGCAGCAGCGCCCGGCCCTCCTCCTCATCACCACCGCACCCGTGCTTCTCAACCAGGAGCAGCGGGACCGCCCAGCACGGGTCCTCCAGCAGGCGGCGCATCAAGTCGCCAGTCTCACGGTCGCCACCATCCCGGGGTGCGTGCATCATCCGCATCGCCTGAAGGCCCCACACGCGCTGGGTCGCCGAGGCGGACCGCATCGCTTGCTCGACGGCCTCCCTCAGCGCGGCCTGTGCGGTCTCACTGTCCAGCGCGATCTCGTAGGCCGAGGGGTTCATCCGCGAGCTGATCTCCCAGCAGGCCTGGAAGTCGCGCCACGCCTCCTCCCCCGCCTCCCAGGCCGCGTTGGCAGCGGCAACGTCCGGGAGGCCGGTCTCTGTCAGGTAGCTCTCGGCCCACAGGCGCATCCCGGCGACGCCCTGCTCCACAAACAGGACTTTGGCGGCATCGTTGAGGTTCCCCTCCGGCCGGGCCACATAGGCGGTACACAGGGGCAGAGCGAGACTGACGGGAAGATTGTAGATGGCCACGAATGCCATCGTTCGCATCTCCAGGGCCTGGCACTCCTCGGGCGTGGGGCGCCGGCCGTTGGCGAACGCGGAAGGACGGTCCAGTCCGAGCGTGTGTCGCAGCAGGGGGACGATGGCCTCACCCCGGGCCGCCAGGGCTTCCCCGCAGAACTGCGGCACCAGCCAGTCTCCGGTGGCGGAGGCCAGGTCGATGAGAGCCTGATCGGCCCCGGGCTTGCCGATGCGCGCGAGCGCGGCGGCGGCGTACTGCTGGATCAGCACGTCCTTGCCCTGTAGTGCCCGGCACAGCACCGGCACCGCCTCCGCGCCCTGGCGGACGAAGTGGGCCACGGCGACTCGCGCCGCGTGCGGGTCGCCGTCGCCGAGCCGGCTCACCCACGCGGCCTCATCGGCCAGTCCCACCGACGCTGCCACGATCAGAAGCAGAACGACGTGTGCCCTGTGCATCGCAGCATGCCCCCCTCACAGTTACCTGCGCCCGCTGACGCGGGTTGGCGCCGATGGTGATGCCGGACAGGAGTGTCCGGCGTACCGCGCGTGGCCGTGGCGACGACGCGGTGCCCGAGACAAAACGGCCACGCCTGCGTGGCGTGGCCGTCTGCTGTCCCTGAGTGGGCTCCCCCGCGCGCCCAATCCGTGGTGTTGCTCTCAGTCGCTGGCACCGTTGTCATAGGTGTAGGTCCACATCACACAGACCTGCCCGGCCTCGCGCATCCACTTGGCGTGGCCGTCTACATACCCGCAGTTGCAGCCATCGTTGTGGGCCTGGCGCAGTTCGCAGTGGACGTCGGGACGCGACCCGTTCCCGTACCAGGTGGCGTAGATGACACTACCGCTCTGGCTGTCTGCCATGAGCATCGTCTGCGCGGGCTGCTTGATCTTCCCGAGATCGTAGGGCACTGCATTGTAGCCGCCGCCAATGTTGCGGGCATAGCCGATGGTTGCGCTCTTCGTGCTGGGGCAGACCCGAACCGCGTCGTTCTTGATGTACGGGCCGACCCGGTTATACCACCGACCGCCACCGT
>CAZIWQ010000947.1:0-2703 GCA_964542355.1 uncultured Armatimonadia bacterium | reverse complement strand
CGTGGCTGTATGAGTAGTGTCGAGCGGGACGCTCGACCCACGCGGCAGCGCCGCTGGAAGAGCGGCCGAAAAGCCGGTCTCCGGCCGCGAGGCCGCGCCAGAACGGCTCTGGAGGGAACTCAGCCGGTCGCCGTGCCTCTGGGGCCGGCCGGAAGTGGCCCTTTCGGCCGGCCCCAGAGGCGAACGGTAGCGCCGCTACGGCACGATGAGGATGAGGGCGTGGGGGAGGCGGAGGGCGGCGGCGACAGTCGGCGAGGGCCGCCACAGCCACGTCCGACACGGCTCGTCGGGAACGATCACCACGGAGCTCTGCCACTGTGCCGCGATCGTCTCGAGCGCCCCGGGCATGCGGCCGGTGTGCTGCATCCCCTCACCCTCGACATGGTACGCGCGCAGGGCGCGGCGGGCATAGCTGAGGGCCTCCTGGGCCCGCGAGCGCTGAGGATCGGCGACGAGGACGTCGAGGCCGAGGTTGAGGCCGGCGGCGAGGGCCCCCGCCAGCTTCAGTGCCCGACCGCCGACGGGTGAGGGCTCGAACGCCACGAGCAGACGCTGCCACGGCACCATTTCGTCGCGACACAGCAGGGTCGGCACCAGCGCCTGCCGGGTCAGCGTCGCGGCCGTCGTGCCGAGGGCATGCCGGCCGGTTGTGCCATGGCGTCCGACCACAAGCAAGTCCATGGCGACGGCTTCTTCCCGCAGGACGCGGGCGGCCATCCCGTGGAGGGTCTGGTAGGTGGCGATGACCCCGGCCTGCTCGCACGTCTGCGCCGCCGCGGCGAGCGCGTCGTCATCGGGCGGAAGCGGGGTCTCTTCCGTCATCAGGGCTTCGCTGCGGTCGAGGATCGAGAGCGGGTCGTCCCCGACCTCGAGGTTGATCTTGCTCGACGGCCCGATCGGCTCGACCACCTGCACGACGCGCAGCCGCGCGCGGAGGCCGGCGGCGAGGGGGATGATCTGGCGCAGGGCCATCTGGGCCCCACGCGAACCGTCAAATCCTACCAGCAAGTTGTGCATCGGACGCTCCAGCAGTGCGCTCAGGCTGCATGCTACGGTGGCCAGTGACACGCGGGTCACCCGCGCGGACAGACGGGCGGTTCGGGCTCAGCGTCGCCGGAGCCAGACGACGAAGCTGAAATCGGGCAGGCGGCGGTCGATCAGGAACTCGACGGGCTCATTGGTGCTGACGAACGACGAGCGCTCCACCAGCAGCATCGGCGCGCCAACCTCCACCTTGAGGAACTGGGCATCGCGCGCCGTGGCCGTGGTGGCCGAGATCGTCTGCTGGGACACTGCAATTGTGATTCCGTGTTCAGCCTGCAGCACCTCCGTCAGGGATTCGCCTTCGCCCAGGCCCCGCTCGACGATCCCCGCAACCCGCCCCTCGGGGAAGTAGCCCGTCTGCAGACACAGTGGCTCGCCGTCGGCGAGGCGGGCGCGCTCGATGACAACCAGGCGCTCTCCCGGGGTGAGCGGCAAGCGCTGGGCGGCTTCCGGTGCGGCCTGCGGCGCCACGTAGTCCAGGCGCAGCACGCGCGAGCTGGGCACGCGCCCGCGCTCCAGCATGTCACGGGTGAAGTTGGGGATCCGATTGGCATCGATGATCTCCTCGCTCAGCGGCGTGGCATCCATCACGTAGGTGCCGCGACCTTGTCGCGTGGAGATGATACCGCGTTCTTCCAGCTCTCTCAATGCCTGTTTCACCGGAGCCAGGCTGACCCCGAAGTGCTCGGCGAGCGCTTCCTGGGTCGGCAACTGGTCACCGGGCTGGAGGCGGCCCGCGGTGATCTCGCGCTCCAGGATCTCCATGATCTGAGCGTAGAGGGGTCTGCTGTCTCCCGGCGGTAGCCTGCGCATGCGTATCTGTGCCATCCTGATTGATCGCCGTGCGCGGCGCGCGAGGTGCGCGCGGCCGCCGACGGGTGAAGTGCGTGTACTGAGTATATTCAGTATAATAAACCCGTGCCACGATCTTGACAACCCAATCCTCGGAGAGTAAACTCAACCCCATCGGTGGTGCTCGCCATGTCGGCTGACAAGCACTCCTATCGGGAGGCGCTGAGACTAAGTACAGTCGGCCTGGCATTGGTGCTTTCCATCGCTATCGGTGCGGGTGGGGGCATGTGGCTCGACGATCGCCTGGGTACCCAGCCGGCCCTTACTGTGGTCGGCTTTTTCCTGGGAGTAACCGCGGGCTTCGTGGAGCTCCTGAGGGCTGTGAACCGGCGCTGATATCACAACACCCAGACGGCGCCGGCGGCCTCCTCCGACGGACGTGTGTCACGACCGTCGCGGTCGCCGCGGTGCTGGGGACTGGCTTGTGGGCGTACGTGGGGCTCGCCACGGCGGCGAGCTTTGCGGCAGGCGTTGCGGTGGGGCTGTTGATGCTGGTGACCGACCAGTTCGTGGTAAGCCGCCTGGCACGTCCCCGGGCCGAGCAACCGCCGGGCAAGTGGCCGTTCCTCGCCCTGCACATCGGCAAGTACGCCCTCGCCGCGGTGGTGATGTGGCTGGTGGCGCGCCAGTCGTTGTCAAGTATTGCAGCAGCCGTGGGCGGATATGGCCTGCCAATTGCAGTGATCGTCCTGAAGGTTGCGGGGGAGCGCCTGAACCGGCGTCTGGGGATTGGGCCACCGGATGCGTAGGCTGCCTGCCGCGAGGCGATCCCATCTCTCCCACCGGGAGAGGTCGCCCGCAGGGCGG
>CAZIWQ010000946.1:0-2714 GCA_964542355.1 uncultured Armatimonadia bacterium | reverse complement strand
GATCCTTCGTCGCTGCGGCTTCTGCGAAGCCGCATTCGCTCCTCAGGATGACATCAGCCCGGAGGCCCGGTTCGTGCATCCGCCGACGGGCTGGTCAGGAGACAGCGTCGTCGTCTCGGTCGGCGGGGCCTGTCGAGCGAGACGCTCGACCTACGCGGCAACCGCTTGAGCCACGCGTAGCTACTTCCCCAACTGCTGTCGCACCCACTCCTGCAGCAACGCCGCAACGCTCTCCGTCTGCCCCGGTCGGCGCACCAGGTAGGGGATATCCTGCCCGGTGATGACCTCCAGGGCCTGCTTCTCGGCCTCGCGCTCGGCCGTGGTGAGGTCGGGCTTTGCCACCGACGGGGTGACCGCGAAGCAATCCCACTCGGAGTGGCCGAAGCTGAGCGACCAGTTCAGCACCCACGTATAGCTGCGATAGAAGTGCTCGAAGTCGGGTGCGCCGGCATCGGCCGGGACAGCGATGATGACGAGGTCCGGCTTCGGGGCGGCAGCCTGGGAGCGCAGCGCCATCCAGCCGCGCGCCTTCGCCGCCGCCTCGACCTGCGCGAGCGACTGCCCGGCAGCCTCCCACCGCACGACCTCCATCCGCGCCTGCGGGTAGAGCGCTCGCAGCGTCGGTGCGATGAGCGTGTCGTAGGGCGGCATGGCTGCGATGCGGAGCGGCTGGCCGGCGTCCAGCTTCGTGCGCACGTGCGGGAGGCCCGGCAGCAGGGGCTCGACGTCCGCCAATGACACGTCCTGGCCCGTGATCGTCCGCGCGATCGTCTCGGCGAAGAGCTTGTGGCCGCGCATGTTGGGGTGGATCGTGTCGCTCATGATGGTAGCAAACTCGCGCGGGCGGGCGAGGACGGCCTCGTAGACCGCGAAGCAATCGGCCACGGGGACGTTCAGCTCCTGCCCGAGACGGCGCACAATCGCAGCGTAGTCGCGCAGGCGCCCCAGGGGACGGCGCGGGTCCTGATCGTAGATGGCATTGGGTGTGCACAACACCACCTCGGCGCCGCCGGCACGACAGCGCGCCACGATGGCCTTCATGTTGGCCTCGAAGGCGGCAGGCTGGTTGCCGGCAACGTCATTCATCCCGAACATGACGACCACGAGGTCGGACTTGTGGCTGAGCACGTCCTTGTCGATCCGCGCCAGCCCGGCGGCGGAAGTATTGCCGCTGATGCCGGCGTTGATGGCCTCGAGCTTGGCCTGCGGGTAGAGCCGCTGCAGCGCCAGCCCCAACATCTCCGTCCACGCGCGCCGCCCGCCGGTGTGGTAGTACACCCCCGTGATGCTGTCGCCGAACCCGACGACCTTGACGACCTTCTGTCCGGCCGCCAGCGCGTCAATGATCTTCATCGGTGCCGCCTTTGCAGGAGCGAGGGTAGCAGCCAGTGCGAGCGCCGTGAGCAGAACCAGGCTCGCGAGCCTGTGCCAGTCAGAGGGATTCATCGGCAACCTCCCGGAGCGCCCGAGCAGTCTCGATGCGCGTGGCAGTATCTAGCGGTCCGGCCGGGAAGGCCACCGAGGCGCAGCGGCCGGCTGAGTGCCCTCCAGAGCCATTCCGGCGTGGCTTCGCGGCCTCCGAACGGCTCTTCGGCCGCTCTTCTAGTGGCAATTCGCGCCCATGCCGTGCGTCTCCTGCTCCGGAGACGAAGGCATTCCCTCGCCCCGGCCCTCTCCCGGGGGCGAGGGAGTCCACCTCCCCGCCGTCGAAGGCGAACAAGCATGGGGGGCTGCCGTTCTCCCTCTCCCTCCGGGAGAGGGCTGGGGTGAGGGCACGCCGTTGGCGTCCCGGCGATCCCCACCACCGCTGGGTGCAGGAGGGACCGGCATGGCGACTGGGTGGCGGAGCGCAAGAGGTCCGCAGGCGTCGGGGCGGAACAAAGTCCCGACCGGACGCAACCGGCGCGCGCCTGCGCGAGCGCTAGAAGAGCGGCCGCAGGCGTTGCGCTCTGGCGAGCACCGGTGAGAGGGAGGCAGCAAGATGAGACTTCTCAGCATCCTGGGACTGATCGTCATGGCGACGGCCGCCACGGCCGGACAGGTGGAGCTGCTCAGGAGCGACCCCGGGCAGTCGCAGGCGCGCGTGGTGCCCGTCTCGGTCGGGGTGCCGTTCGCAGTGGATGTACTGAAGGACGACAGACAAGTGTGGCTGGCTGACGCGAGCGGCCAGGCCGTGCCGCTGCAGACGCTCGTGACCAGCCGCTGGTGGTCGCGCGGCAACAGCGTCCAGACGCTGCTCTGTACGTGGCTGGCCGATCCGCACCAGGCCAGGTATGTGCTGCACTATGCCGCGGCCCCGCAGCAGGCCGCGCAGGTCCCCCAGGTCACCGTCGAGCAACAAGGCCAGACGGCGCGCGTGGACACCGGCTGCCTGACGGCGACCCTCGGCGGTGATGGCGGCTTCATTCAAGAGCTCGCCTACGACGCCAATGGCAACGCGAAGCATGAGCCGGACGAGACAGTGATCGCCCCGGCCAAGCCGGCGACGCTCCGCTGCGGCGACTACTCGTCGGCGGGCGGGCTGGAGAAGCTATCGATTGAGGAGGCCGGCCCGGTCCGCGCCGTCATCCGCCTGCAGGGCCACTACCGCAAACCCGATGGCACCCGGTCCGTGGCCTTCGATGTGCGTCTGCGGTTCCACGCCGGCCAGCCCACCATCCAGCTCGAGCACACCTTCATGCAGGACACGGAGGAGATCTTCCACGATCTCCCGT
>CAZIWQ010000945.1:0-2719 GCA_964542355.1 uncultured Armatimonadia bacterium | reverse complement strand
ATCACACCCGATCGGGAGCTGTACACCGCGGGCGACGTGTGCGCGGCACGCGTGGCCGTACGCCTACCGGCTCAGGCGGAGCCCGGCTATGTCCTCAGCAGCACGATCACGGATGCGCTCGGGCGCCAGATCGCCGCCGACCGCCGGCCGATGGGCGCTTCCGGGGAGGTCGTGCTGAGCCTCCCGATGCCGGACCCGTTGTGCACGCGCGCCATCGTGCGCGCCGAGCTGCTCCAGGGGAGCCAGGTCGTTGCCGCCCGCGAGGCACCGATCCTGCTCATGCCGGCAAGTTGGGCCCGCCGGGAGTGGGCGCCGTGGGAGGAGGTCCTCTGGGGCACCCCCGCCGGGGCCTACTCGCAGGACCATCTGCACGACGTGGCGGCCGCGCAGCTCAAGCGCCTCGGCATCACGACCTGCCTCACCGGCGCGCAGTGGCTGCACGATGGCGAGCAGCGGGGCACGTACGAGGCCGGCTTCAAGCTCATGCCGGTCGGCGTCTGTGGCGCGATCTTGCGGGTGGGCGAGGTTCGGCCGCCCAAGCTCTCGTTCGCCAAGCAGCAGGAGCAGTATGTCAAGACGCGCGACAAGCAGTTCCTCGAGCGGCCGTACTGTCTCACCGGGAAGGCCGATCGCGAGGCGGAGCGGGCGCGCATGGAGAAGGTCTGCGCCGCGGTCGCCCGCTATCGCCCGCTTGGCTACTGCTGCGGTGACGAGCTGGCCACCACGCACTATGTCACCCCCTTCGACTACGACTTCGCTCCCGAGGCGCTCCGCGGCTTCCGCGAGTGGCTGACGCGCCAGTATGGGGACCTGGCGGCACTGAACGCCGAGTGGGGCACGACCTTCACCACCTGGCAGGAGGTGATGCCGCTGACGGCCCTCGAGGTGAAGGACCGCGGCAACTATGCGCCGTGGGCCGACCACCGCAGCTTCATGGAGTTCAGCTACTCCGACTTCTTCCAGTACGCCCACACCACGCTCAATGAGTTCGACCCGGGGGCGCTGGTCGGCATCTCCCGGTCGCAGGCGGCGGAGGCCTACGGGGGCTATGACTGGCGCCGGCTCGCAGCCAGTCTCGACTTCATCCAGGCCTATGACCACCAGAACACGGGGGAGATGCACCGTTCGCTCGGGGTCAAGCGCACGGTGCCGTGGTGGGGCTACGCCTCGGTCGGCGCGGACCTGGAGCACCAGCTCTGGCGGCGCCTATTCAACGGAGTCAATGGCGGGAGCTACTTCGTCTACAACTACCTCCTCAAGCCGGACGGCACCTTCACTCAGAGCACGGCCGACGGGAAGCGCTCGCTCGAGGACATCCACCGGGGCATCGGGCGGCTGCTGCACGCCTGTGACAGTCGCCCGGCCGACGTGATGGTCCACTACTCCCAGCCCAGCATCCACGGAGCCTACATCGTGGGCACCGATGACCTGTTCCGCGACAACCGCAACGGCTGGGTGCAGGCGATCTACGACCAGGGGCTTCAGTTCGACTTCATCGCCTACGATCAGGTGGAGCAGGGCGAGCTCGCGACGCGCACGCCCCGCGTGCTCATCTTGCCCTACTCGGTGGCACTGTCCCCGCGCGAGGCGGAGGCGATCCGCACATGGGTCCGGGGAGGCGGGTGTGTCATCGCCGACGGCCGCGCGGGGCTGATGGACGCGCATTGCCGGACGCTGCCGCAGGGGGCGCTGGACGATGTCTTCGGCGTGACGCGCGCCGGGGTCAACCCGCTGGCGAAGCGGACGGAGGGCGACCTGACCTTCCAGGCGGGCCCGGCGGGGGGAACGGCGGAGAGCATCGTCATCGACGGCTACGCCGCCGAGGCCGACCTCAAGCCGACGACCGGCGTGGCGCGGGGACAGCTAGGGCAGGTGCCGCTGTGCCTCGTCAACCGCTTCGGGAGCGGCCGCGCCATCCTGCTGAACACCTTCCTCGATCAGTACGAGCGCCGGGTCCAGTTGAAGGCCGCCGGTCAGATCCGCCGGCTCGTCGCTGACGTCCTCGCGCAGGCGGAAGTGCGCCCGCGCTACCAGACGACGACCGACGGCGGCCATCGCCTGTTGACCGTTCGCTACCAGAGCAAGGACGCCACGTATTTGGGCGTGCTGCGCGATCCCGCGGAGGGCCAGTCCGCGACCCGCGTGCAACTGGATGCGCCGGCGCACGTATATGACGTCCGCGCCGGCAGCTATCTGGGTCGGGTCGATGCGATGGAGCGGACGACCCCGCCGGGGCGCGCCGAGCTGTTCGCCCTGCTGCCATACCGGGTGGCCGCGCTTGGGGTCACGGGGCCCGCTCGCGTGACGCGCGGCGCGAACGTCAAGTGCAGCCTGGAGGTCCGTTCTGACGAGGGCTCCGTCGGGATGCATGTCGTGCGCTGCGAGGTGTCAGGGCCGGACGGCAAGCTGCGCGAACACTATGGCGGCCAGGTGACGTGCGCGCAGGGGCGGGGGGACTTCCAGGTCCCGCTGGCGCTCAACGACCAGGCGGGCTCCTGGCGCGTGACCGCCACCGACGTCGCCACCGGCACGAGCGGCGCGTTCACCTTCAAGGTCGACTAGCAGAGCGGCGCGGAAAGCCGTTCTCCGGCCGCGAAGCCACGCCAGAATGGCTCTGGAGGGCACCCAGCCGGCTGTCGTGCCTCGGGGGCCGGCCGTGGCCCTTCCGGCCGGACCCTAGTCCCGCGTCAAGCATGAACCGGTAGGTCCGCCTCGCAGC
>CAZIWQ010000944.1:0-2739 GCA_964542355.1 uncultured Armatimonadia bacterium | reverse complement strand
ACCACACGTGCTTCGCACGTGACGACACGACCCTCACGGCCACCCCCTGCCGTCGGGTCCCGTCTTGGTTGGCAAGGCATGTGGCGGTGACCCGTCGCACCCCACCAGTGTCTATGTGGCATGTCAAGCGTGACGCGACACTAGAGTCGTATGCATCAGGGGCGTGGTACGCCAGTCGGGGCGCCATCGGATCGGTCGGGGCTACTTGCGTAGGGCTGAAGTCGAGTGCCCAACGGGCGTGATGCCCGGAACGGGCGCCATCGGATCGGTCGGGGTGCCGAGCTCTATCTGTGCTTGGTCGCGCCGCGGCGCAACCTCAACCCAACACCAGGTGAACTGATGACGACGAAAGCGGTTCTCACTGCCGACGGACCGGGGGATGAGTTGATCTCGCCCCCCGCTTTGCGTCCTGCCATCGCGCGACTGCGCGAAGCCGCCCTCAACCGGGTCCGGGTACACGGGGTCCCCACCCTCGGCCTGATCGACGCCCGGTCGTGGGCCGAGCGCCCGGAGGACGAGGACTGGCTGATGTGGCGCGCCCGGCGCACCACCAACCGCCTGCGGGCGATGGCCATCGAGCTGTCACCCGGCGAGCGGATCGTCGGCCGGCCGGAGCTGCGGCCACCGACGGCTCCCGAGCAGGAAGAGCTTGCGGCGGTGCAACCTGTGCTCGGCGCCATCCCCCCATACCCCGGGGGCGATAGCGGCCACTTTCATCCTGACTACGAGAAGCTGTTCACCCTCGGGATCGGCGGGATCCTCGCGGAGGTTCGCTCGCGCCGCGCCGCCGCTGACGGGGAGGACGCGCAGCGCTTCTATGATGCGTGTGCCCTCGCTCTCCAGGGTGCCTCGGACTGGGCCGTGCGCGTCGCCGCCGCGTGCGAGCGGGAGGCGCGCGCAGGGACCGAGGGCGAGTGGGAACAGCTCGCGGCCATCTGTCGGCGGGTGGCGACGGAGCCCCCCGCGACCTTCCACGAGGCTGTCCAGCTCATGTTCCTGATGACCATCGCGCTGTGGTTTGGGGAAGACCACGGGCTGACCGCCCCCGGGCGGATGGACCAGACCCTCGCGCGGTTCTACGCGGCCGACTGCGCCGCGGGACGCCTCACCCGCGATGAGGCCCGCGAGCTGATCGGTTGCCTCTACATCCAGCTCAACATGATCCTCGGGTCCAGCTCGGCGGTGTCGGTGATGGTCGGCGGCCGCGACCGCCATGGCCAGGATGTGACCAACGATCTGACCTACCTGTGCCTGGAGGCGCGACTGGCCACTCGCCTCGTGTATCCGACCGTCGGGCTGGCATGGCATGCCGGCACCCCGGCGGAGCTGACCGACTTCGCCTGCCGGATGCTGACGACCGGCATCGGCGACCCGGCCTTCTTCAACGATGAGCTCATCGCCCAGGGCCTGCGCGACCATGGTGTCGCCGCGGAGGACTGCCACAACTACATGAACTCGACGTGTGTGGAGATCAAGGTGTGCGGGGCCTCGAACATGTGGGTGACGGCACCGTACTTCAACTGCCCCCAGGCGCTGCTGGATGTGATGGAGCAGGTGGCGACGGGCACGGTGCCGGAGCCGGCGAGCTTCGCGGAGCTCGCAGCACTAGTGCGGGAGCGCCTGGGGAGTACCGTGGCCGACGCCGCCCGGAGCCTCGACCGCCTCTGGGAGGCGCGCGCCGTCAGCGGGTGCTTCCCGCTGGCAAGCTGCGTCGTCAGCGACTGCCTCGCGCGCGGCCGCGACTTCGACCGTGGCGGCGCCCGCTACAACTGGGTCGAGAACTCGTTCGTCGGCCTCGCCAACCTCGCCGACAGCATGCTGGCCATCAAGGAGCTTGTGTACGAGAAGCAGGAGCTATCACTGTGCGAGCTGCGCGACATCCTGCAGGCGGACTACGAAGGCCATGAGAGCCTGCGGCAACGCATCCTCAACACCATCCCCAGCTACGGCAACGACATTGCCGAGGCGGACGCGCTGGCCGCACAGTGGGCGAGCTTCCTCGCGGAGACGACGGAGGCCAATACTGTCGGCCCGCATCGCTACGTGCCGGGGTACTTCTGCTGGATCATCCATGAGCGGTTCGGGTCGGCGACGGGGGCCACTCCTGACGGGCGACACGCCGGCTTCCCGCTCGCCGACGGTGCCGGGGCGGCCCAGGGGCGTGAGAAGGCGGGGCCGACCGCCTCGATCCTCTCCACCACTGGCTGGAGCCACCGCCCGGCGCTGGGGGGCCTCGTGCACAACCTCAAGGTCTCGCGCAATGCCATCCGCAATGCACACGATGTCGGTGCGTTGCAGCGGCTCATCGAGACCTACCTGCAGCGTGGGGGGTTCGAGCTCCAGGTCAACGTCGTGGGGGCTCAGGTTCTACGCGATGCTCAGGCGCATCCGGATCGCTACCCCGACCTGCTCGTGCGCGTGGCGGGTTACTCGGACTACTTCGTCCGGCTGAACCCGAACATGCAGGCCGAAGTCATCGCCCGCAACGAGCACGGCGTGGCGTAGGGCACGTCGTTGTCGTGGTAGGAGCGCTCCCCCGAGCGCGACCGCGCGGCGGATGGCGGACGCTGCGTCGGACGGCAACGGCAGGAGAGCAGCATGGTAGGAGGGGGCCGTGTGACCCGCGCGTGGGCATTGGTGAGCAGCGCCCCATCGCGGTCAGGGGACCGCTCCTACCACGGCCACGGCCGTTCTGTAGGGCGGGGGTTCATCCCCCGCCGCCGTTGCCTGGTTGTCGCC
>CAZIWQ010000943.1:0-2740 GCA_964542355.1 uncultured Armatimonadia bacterium | reverse complement strand
CCGTCGAGTGAGACGTTGCACCCGCTGCAGTTGCGGGCGATCCAACGGGCTCTCTGCTCGCCGACCAGGCCGTTGGTCGCCAGGGAAACGAGGGCCTTGAGACTGTGCCGGTCGGCCAGCTCCCGGGCATGCCGTGCGCAACGCACGAGCATGTCCCAGGCGCACGTCGGCTCCCCGCCGCCGTGAAAGCCAACGGCGAAGTGGTCGCAACCCCGCTGGAGGGCGTTGCGGACCACAAGCTCAATGGCGGCGCGAGCCGGCGCCCACTCGAGGGCCAAGTCCGTCTCGCCGCCACGGGCATAGCAGTAGATGCAGCGCAGGTTGCAGCGGGTGGTAAGAAACAGCGTGGTCTCGGTGGGCAGGTACTCGTCGCCCACCCAGGACATCGTGGTGGGGAGCTGCGGCTCGCAGCCCTCGTCGTCGATGATGCGGTGTGTGCGCAGGACACCGAGGACCGCGGCAACATCGGGGTCCGCAGGATCGGGGATGTCGTGGCCCGCCTGCAGCCGGTAGACGAGGTCGGCCGCCCGGGCGTTCACCACGAGCACCTGGCCCCGCAGCGGAGCATAGATGATGAACCGCTCCCCGTCGGGAAGACAGAACACCTCGGGCGACACGTGCCAGCCGGCCATGGGCAGGTACCTGTTCCTCTGAGAGCCCCCACGCCGCCGAGGACACTACCGGCGGGGGAGCAGCGGTGTCGGGCTCCGCAGGTGAGCACTAACCAATGACGATCTGGATCTCCTGGTCATAGCGGAAGGTGACGAGTGAGCGGCGGTAGAGGCTATTGAGGAAGTCCACGGTGTCGTTCAGCGCCTGCTCCCGGGGCAGTGAGTGTTCCGCGGCCAACCGCGCCGCGATCTCGGC
This sequence comes from uncultured Armatimonadia bacterium, assembly GCA_964542355.1. GTDB lineage: Bacteria > Armatimonadota > Zipacnadia > Zipacnadales > JABUFB01 > CAZIWQ01. The sequence goes on along the minus strand of CAZIWQ010000943.1, from coordinate 1,873 downwards.
GACCGTCCGCTCGCCATCGCAGTCGCCGAAGATTGCTGCCCCGGTGTCGTTCACGGGGACGACGCCTGTTGACCCGGTGACGCGGGCCCCTCCGGCGCCGTGTTCGCACCGGGTGTCTGGCGCGGGCACCGGCCGGCACAGCAGGGCACTTGCCTGCGGGCCCACGTCTGAGCGGGTCTGCGAGCGGCTGCCGCGAAACCACGCAAGCCAGCCGGGGATCAGGCGGCCGGGGCAGAGGGCTGCCAGACCGGCGGTGATGGCAGCCGCGGACAGGCCGATGAACCGCCGGCGGGCGACCTTCACCCCCGCGCAGCGCGTGTTTCCGGAACAGGCAGCTCCGCTCAGCGACTGAGGAGCGCTGTCCCACCGGTCATTGGGTGCTTCCATGGCTGGCCCCCTTCGATGGATTGCCTGTCGACACCAAGAACAGGCATAGCTATCTGCCGGTGTGCGTGCCAACCCATCTCCCGGGATAGCCCATGCGCAACGGGTGAAGCTCCCTCATGGCCTGGACGGCCACTCCTGTGGTGTACGGATTCGCCGTTGGGGCTGGCTCATCCTTCATCTCGAGTCACGAGACCGCGGTGAACCCGGAGCTTCCGACATCCATGGCGCTGCGGAGGGCCGGAAGCTGCCCGCAAGGCGGACAGCACGCGTGACCACGCTCGCGTTGGGATGGCCGCCCCCGCCATGTGCAGGACTAGACGAGCGGCCGAAAAGCCGTTCTGAGGCCGCGAAGCCACGCCAGAATGGCTCTGGAGGGCACTCAGCCGGCCGCTACGCCTCGGGGGCCGGCCGGATGTGGCCTTTTCGGCCGGACCCCTAGACGCCGATGCCGGCGTCTAGTATGCGAACCCCGCCACAGCACCCTTCGCCGTGGCCACGACGATCTCGGCCTTGCCGTCGGCTGTCACGCTCACGATCTGCGTCGTCTTGCCGTCCACGCTGCCGCGGGCCACCGTCTGGCCGGCCCGGTCGAGCTGCAGCACATCGCCGTTGTCGCATCCGACGACAACGGCGGGGGCGCCCTCGATCGTGACGGTCTTGAGCTGCGCCGCCGGGCTGACCAGCCTGACCGACCATAGCTTCCGGCACTCGCAGTCCAGCGCCACGACCAGGCCCGCGGCCGTCGCCGTGATGATCTCCAGCCGCCCGTCACCATCGAGATCGATGAGGTCTACGTCCCGCATGTTGCGGGCGGGGATGGAATCGCCGGGGCCGAACTGCGCGTTGTACAGCGCGTTACCGTCCTCGTTCCAGACGGTGATGCGGTTCCACGACCCGTTGATCTCCGAGACGACCTCCTGCTTGCCATCGCCGTTGACGTCGACCAGGAAGATGTGGTTGCGGCTCATGCTCTCCGCACCGCCGACATACGTATGGCCCGCGGGAACGCCCTGGAAGCCGCGCCGGGCGCTGAAGTCCTTGTTGCTGACGGAGTACAGGTAGTGGCCGTCGGTGGGCTCGCGAGCCACCAGCAAATCGATCGTGCCGTCGGGCCGGGGCATGAACTGGAAGACACTGCCACACCCCCAGAACAGCGGCATGCGCTTGACCAGCTTGCCGTGCTCATCCACGATCTCCAGCGTGCAGGCGCCGCCCGCGAAGCACTGCTCCTTGCCGTCGAGGAACACGCCGGTGGTCAGCCCGTGGATTCCCGCCCGGCCCGGCCCGCCCGCCCCCAGAAGCACAATTCGTCTGTGACAAAGCCTCGGTTCCTTTCCAGAATCAAACCCGCCTGCTCCGGCGCGATCGGCCCTCTCACCCCCGCATCGGGTGGCGTCCCTCGAGCGCCCGGCTGAGCGTCAGCTCATCCGCAAAATCCAGACTGGTCCCCGCGGGCAGGCCGTGGGCCAATCGCGTCACCACCACC
>CAZIWQ010000942.1:0-2814 GCA_964542355.1 uncultured Armatimonadia bacterium | reverse complement strand
CTCAGGATGACATCGGCCCAGAGGCCGAGTTCGTGCGGTCGCCGACGGGCTGGCCCAAAAGCAGCCGCGTCGGGACGCTCGACCTACGCGGCGACCGTCCCGCTTTGCGCGGTCCGGCCCTCCGGGGGACCCCGTGGCTCCCGGGCCGCTCCGCCAATCTGATCAGTTCCGGAGGCAACGCGATGAAGACGCCGCAGATCGGCGCGACGGTCGTGCTCTGTCTGGCGGCTCTACTGATGGGGAGCGCCGCCTGCCGGGCCCAGGCGCCCGCGTGGGTCCACGATGTCGTCTGCCCCATGGTCGGCCCGTTCACCGCCACCTCGGGGCCTCCCGGGAAGTCACCCGAGCAGATCCTGGAGGACTTCCACCCCGAGATCGCTGAGTGGAGCGTCCTGCCGAAGCTCACGACCAACCCGCTCTGTCCCCGTGGCATCCTGGGCGGGCTGGAGTACCAGGAGTTCCCCCAGGGCCCCGACCGCGACTACAAGCTGTGGCAGGACATGTTCGGCACGAAGTGGGAGCCGACCGAGGACTGCGGGGTCGCCGTGCCCAGCAGCGGCAAGATCGCCGGCTGGAAGTACGGCAGCGACCAGAAGTTCAACCTGTGGTACACCTGCTTCAACTCCCCGCGCTGGCGCGACTTCCACAAGGAGTCCATCCTGCGCTGTGCCCGGGACACGAGCTGCGCTCTCATCCGCCAGGACAACATCGGCGCGCCGTCGGGGGTCGTATGGGACAACGGCGGGTGGTGCAAGTGGTGCCTGGCCGGATACAAGGCGCGTGTCACCGAGGCGGTAGCCGGCGGACGGGTGTCGCGCGAAGCCGTGCCCGATCCGGCCGCCTTCGACCCGGGGGCGTACCTGCATGCGAAGCTTGACGAGACGCCGGCGGCGCGGATCAACGACCCATTGGTGCGAGAGTACATCCGCTTCGTGCTGCGCTCCAACCTCGACGCCTGGCGGGGCGAAGTGGTCGGGGCGCACGCCATCCGGGCCGACATCCCGGTCTGCGGGAACCAGGGGGGCGGCAACACCGTGCCCTACATGACGGTGTTGCTCTCCGACGTCAGCGACCTGATCTTCCTCGAGAGCAGTCGGCGAGCGTGGCCCGCCAACCCAAGCAGCATCTACTACGCGATCGCACTGGCGGGTGGGCGGCACAGCAAGCCGGCATGGATCTGGGACTTCGGGCGGCCCGAGTACATGGACCAGGTGGACGGGTCGCGCCTGTTCATCGCGGAGTGCTATGCCAATGGTGCAGTACCCTACTACGAGATGAACAACCTGGCCCACTCGCCGCAGAAGGGCTACTACGCGATCCCACTCGGGGTGCAGGCGTACCCCGCACTCGCGGCCTACGCGCGCTTTGCGCATGAGCACGCCGGCTTGCTGACACGCGGCTACCGCGCGGCCGCGCCGGTCGGCCTGCTCTACTCATTACCCAGCTTCATCCCCAAGTTCTGCGGCGCAATCGGGCTGAGCGAAGGTGGCGAGGCCGGCGCCCGTCAGAGCAGCCACCTGCTCGGCTTTGCCCGCGTGCTGGAGCGCAGCCATGTCCCCTACAATGTCGAGGTGCTCGGCGACCAGGAGCTCTGGCCGGAGGGCGACCTGGCGGCACGCCTGGCCGACTACCAGGTCCTGGTGTGTCCTCACGTGGAGGCTTTGTCGCCGGCACAGGCACAGGCCCTGCAGACGTTCGTCCGCCGTGGCGGGAGGCTGGTCGTGTCCGGCGCGCTGGGGACACACGATGCCAGCTACGCCAGGCTGCCCGGGCCGATGCTCGCCGACCTCGACCGCGACGCCGGCCGGGGGAAGGTCATCCGCATTGGCGAGGAGCCGATCGCGGCCGGACGCCCACGGCAGATCGAGGCGGCGGCCGGCGCCTCGCAACGTGTCACGCTCGATCAGACGGAGCCGCGCCCGCTCGTTGTGCGTGGCTGGAGCAAGGCACAGGACGTCTCGGCACCCCAGGACGGTGAGTACTCGATCTGGGTCGACCTGAGCTACACCGACGGCACGCCCCTGTGGGCGCAGACCGCGACCTTCCGCCCCGGCACTCACGGCTGGGAGCAGGCCGAGTTCGTGATCCACCCGCAGAAGCCCGTCAAGTCGGCGACCGTCCACGCCCTGTTCCGCTACCACAGCGGCACCGCGTGCTTCGACGACCTGTTCTTTGGCGAGGAGGGCTCGGACCGCAACCTGCTCAAGAACCCCGGGTTCGAAGGGGGAGCGGACAAGAGCGTACCGGAGTGGGAGCCGTTCCTCGGCTGGGAGAAGGCACCGGGGGCCTACGTGCCCGAGCCCCGCGCCCCTCACGGGGGGGCCGGATGCATCCGCTGCGACATCACGCGGCCGACTGGCTTGCCCCCCGAGGTGCGCGTCGTCAGCGACGCCCTGCAGGCAGCACTCAAGGGCACCGGACCGCAGCTAGCGACCGACGCCCCGGCGACCGTCTTCATCCGCCCCGTGCGACACGGCGACCGCCTGCTCGTGCACCTGCTCAACGTCAACTACGACGCGGGGCAGGACAAGGTCACGCCGGCCGGGCCGTTCCGACTCGCGGTGCCACTCCCGCAAGGCGCGACCACCGTCGCCGGCGAGGTGTCGCTGCTCACCCCCGACGGCTCGGGGGCGGAGCAGACCCTCGCGCATCGCGTCAATGCGGGGTGTGTGGAGGTGCAGATTCCCGGGCTGCAGATCTGGAGCATAGTCAGTGTGCCGTGCCACTGACCCCAGGCGCCGCGTAGGTCGAGCGTCCCGACGGCGCTGTTTTTCGCGTCGTCCGGCGGTCCTGTCATCCTGAGCCCAGACCGCG
>CAZIWQ010000941.1:0-2815 GCA_964542355.1 uncultured Armatimonadia bacterium | reverse complement strand
CCGATGATCTGCCAGGCGCTCTCGGTGGCGATGGACATGTACTCCCCGCGCTCGAGATGCAGCATGGTGCCGCCGTCACAGCGGATCAGCGCGGTGAAGCAGGTCTCCGCGTCGCTGCCCTCCGGCAGATGCGAGGCGATGTGCGGGGCAATCGGCCAGTGTTGGGCGAAGCACTTGCGTGGGATGAGCTGGTAGCCGGTCAGGCCCAGCAGGTAGTCGAGATCATAGCAGCCCCAGTTCATCAGGAAGCCGCCCCCGTTGAGGTGCCGCTTCAGGCGCCACTCGGGCTTCGGCTCCGTGGGGGCCGGCCCGGCGGGGAAGAACGAGCGCAGGTAGACTTCGCGCAGCTCGCCCAGATTGCCCGCGGCAATGAAGTCGGCGGCGACCTGGTAGTGGGTGATGAACCGGTAGCGCGACGAGCAGCAGGCGGCCTTCAGGTTCCCGCGCGCGGCGGTCAGGTCGCGCACATCCTGGGCGTTCATCGCCACCGGCTTCTCGGTGAGGACATGCTTGCCGGCGGCGAAGGCGGCCAGCGCCAGCGCCTTGCGATGGCAGGTGGGCATCGCGAGGACGACCAGCTCGATCTCGGGGTCGGCGATGAGCTGGAGACCCTCGCCGTAGACCTTCGGGACGCCGTGGGCCGTGGCGGCCTTCTCCGCCCGCTCGGGAATGAGGTCGGCCACAGCCACGAGTTCGACAGTTTCGCTGCCGGCCGCGGCCTTCATGTGGGTCGGGCCGATTACGCCACAGCCAATGACGCCGTACTTCACAGGTTGCATTGGTTCCTCCTCAGACTAGACGGTGATGCTCACTTGCCTTCGACATGCGCCGGGGAATCCCTCCGACGGACGGGCGTCCCCACACGGCCGTCCCCTCCGCGCCTCTCTCGCCGCCGGAGTCAGGTTGAGCCAGACACGCCGTTGGGCCCGTTCACGGCACGAAGGCTCTGATCTCACCCTTCGCCGTCCCGATCACGACGACCGGTCCGGTCGGGGGCAGCTCGAGCGCCAGGATGTGCGTCGGGCGCCCGTCCACGCGGTCGAGGTTCACCAGCTTCCCGGACCCGTCGAGTACCACGACAGAGCCATCCTGGCAACCCACCACCACCCGCGGGGCGCCTCCCGCCGCCGCCCGCATGGCCTTCAGAACAACCGGCGGGCTCGCCAGGCTGTGCGCCCACAGCTTCCTGCACTCATGGTCCAGCGCCACAACCAGCCCGCCGGAGGTGGCGGTGACGAGCTCCGTCTTGCCGTCGGTGTTGAGGTCGAACAGGTCGAGGTCGCGTATGTTGCGGGCCGGAATGGCGTCGCCCGGACCGAACGTGGCGCTGCTCAGGGGCTTCCCCTCCTGGCTCCACACCGTAACCCGGTTCCAGGTCCCGTTGACCTCGGAGACGACCTCCTTGTGGCCATCGCCGTCGATGTCCTGGTAGAAGATGTGGTCACGGCTCATGCACGCCCAGCCACCCACGTACGTCTGCCCCGGCGGGACACCGTTGTAGCCGCGCCCCACCTCGGCCAGCGTCTTGCTGTTCACGATCACGAGCGCTTCGGAGTCCGTAGGCTCGCGCGCGACGAGCAGGTTGGTGGTGCCCTCCGGGCCGGCGACGAGTGCGAAGCGATGCCCCGGGCCCCAGAAGATCGGCATCCGCTTCACCAGTTGCCCGTTCTCGTCGACGATCTCGAGCGTGCAGGCGCTGCCGACGAAGGCCTGCGTCTTGCCCCCGATGAACGGCCCGGTCGCGAGGCCGTGAATGCCCTCGTGTCCCGGGGCGGTCTTGAACCAGTAGGTCTTGGCGGCCCGGAACACGGCCGGGTCCATCACGGAGGTGAAGACCCACTTCCGGCTGCCGGCCTCGTCGAACGCGATGAGCTGCTCATCGACGCAGCCGACGAGCAGGAGCCGGTGCTCCGGCCACCAGTGCAAGGTCCGGACCTTCCCATCAGCCTGGAGGGCCCGCTGCTCGCGCCCGTCCGGGCCGAGCACATGCACGGTCTTCCCCTCGGCGGCACAGATCAGCGACCCGGCGGCGGCGGGGAGCGTGACCATGTCGGCCACCGCACCGGGGATCCTCGCCACAAGCGCCGCCTTGAGCCCGGGGGCCGTCGGCGGCGTCTGCGCGCGGATCGCGGCAAGCTGCGCCATCGCGGCGGCCGCCCCCTCACGCACGAGTTGCGCGAGCCCCGCGGCCAGCTCCGTCGCCACGGCGAGGGACGGGGCGAGCCCCGTCAGCACGTGCCGGCCCGCTGCCAGCTCGATGGTGGCCGCACCGGCCTCGTCCACCCTCACCGCGACCGGCGTGTCATCCAGTGTGATCGCGCCCTGCGGCGCCGCCGCCAGAGTCAGCTTCGTCGGCGCCGCCGCGACGAGGCTCAGCACCCCGGCGGCGTAGTCCCAGTCGATGTCGACCGGCTTGTCGGCTCGCACAAGCGGCTGCGCGAGCCCGGCGCTCTCCAGCCCCCGCGCGAACAGGTGGTCGGCCGCGACGACCGCCAGTGAGGCTTTGGTGACGCCCCGTTCGCCGACGACGGCGAGGGCGGCCCCGGGGAGCGCCAGCGCGGCGGCATTCGGCGCCAGCCGGACACACGCCGTGGGGGGAGCAGTGTCGGACCCGCGGCGGGCGATGAGAGAGAAGAACTGGCGGCGCTCGCCACGCCTGGCCGCACCGCTCCACTGCAGCGTGGTCACGGGGCCGGCGCTGAGCGCCGTCACCGGATCGGCGGGCCGGATCTCCCACACCACGGGTGCGGTGCCAGGCTGTGCGGTCCGGACCTGGAGTGCGTTGTCGGCCGCGCGCCAGGCACTCCCGGGGCCC
>CAZIWQ010000940.1:0-2842 GCA_964542355.1 uncultured Armatimonadia bacterium | reverse complement strand
CCGCGTACCGCCAGCAGGTTGTCCGCCAGTGGGCCCCAGTCGTCGAGTTTTACCACCGGCGTCTCCGGGGCACCGAACTGCACCGGTGCGACGCTGTAGCGGTACCCCGGGCGCCCCTCCGGTCCGACGCGCCAGGCCTCGCGCCCGCTCTGCAGCGCCTGCCAGATGCGGACGAGGTTCAGTCCCCACCGCTCCCCGGGCTGGGGCGCCGGCACCCCAAGGGAGGCGAAGGGCAACTTCAGCTCCACGTGCCAGCCATCCCTGTCCACGGTGGAGGCGGACTCCCACTGCGGGTTCCAGCCCAACGCAATGACGTCCTTGTCGGAGATCGAGTAGTCATAGTGCGTGTTGAGCCCGTTGACGACCAGCCGGTACCACGTGCCCTGCGGCTGGTCGCCGGCCGGTGGCCAGTCGGGCATCAGGTTGACCTCGACGGCATCATCGCCATCCACATCGGTGTCGAAGCGGTCGCGGGTCTGGCGCAGGATCCCGGTCATGCCGGCCGTTGCCGCGAAGTCAGCCTTCACCTTCGCGGGCAGCGCGCTGTCGAACGCGAGGTAGAGCGCCTCGCCATCGTACTGGGCATGCACCCGTGTCGGGGTGGCCGCCACCAGCTTGTGCTCGACCGCGACCAGTCCGGTCGTCGCCGCGGCATGCTCCCATTCGCGCCCTCCCGTCGACCCGTCAATGCGGGGGGCGGCGGGGACGCGGGGGATGATCATCGTCGGTCGGTTGGTGACTCCGGCGACCTCGCGATAGAGAGCCTTGACTTCCGCGATGTTGAGCGGCTCGTCGTAGAACCTGAGCTCATCGATCAGGCGGGAGGTGGCGTCGCCGCCGCCGACCCAGAACTGCGTGAACTGTTGCGCCGGGAACGTGGGGCAGTCCGCGGCCGAGCTGGTCTCGCCATCGAGGAAACCGCGCGCGTGCGCGCCGTCCCAGGTGAAGACAAACAGGTGCCAGTTCCCGTCATCGCCGTCCCCCGGCACCTGCAGCCCGACATCGCCCGCGCCCCCCTTGCCGTGCAGCATGTGAACGCCACTGTGCCACTCCCAGCGATACAGGTAGACCCACGTTCCGTCGGCGTTGCTCCACCCGGCGAGGTGGAAGGTATAGCGCCCGTCGGGCCGGGGGCCCGCCCGTCGCGCCCAGAAGCTGATCGAGCCGCGCTCGGAATGCAGGTTCTGGGCCGCAGCATACCCGACACGCACTCCCGTCCCCACGTCGAGCGCTTGCCCGACAATGCCCTCGGCGAACGTGGGCTGCGCAGCAGGCTTGTCGCGGGGCGGGTAGAGCTTGCCGGTCGCGTCCCCGCGGGCCGTCGCAGCATTCAGGCTTCCCTCGAACGGAGCGTGGAACACGACTTCACTGTGTGCGGCAGCGCAAAGCAGCAGGCCCACCAACGCCGCCGCACTGATCCTCGCCGTGAGTGTCAGGCTGCGCAACTTGATCCCTCCGGCAGATGGGCGACAGAATCATCCCGGCGTGGCTGGTCGGCGCCACGCAGAACCGTCAGGACACACCTTCGCGCACCGCAGTCCGGGTCCCTGCTCGGATGCCGTGGCCTCCCGGGTGCCACGGCCGGGACTCGCCGGATTCCATCATGGCAGCGTGGGCAGGCGGCAGGAGCTTGTGCTCTGACGGCGAAGCCGTGTCTGACACGGCCTGCTCGTCCGGCGTAACGACCCGCGGCGGGGGCATGGAGGTCGGCGCAGGCACATCCGCACAGGAGGATCTCCCGATGGAGCTGCGAGTAACCAGAGCCAGGCGCGTATACTCCGATGGCAAGCACAATGCCTTCACGGGCATCACCGCGCTCGGCGGGCGGACACTCATCGCCTTTCGCTCGGGCCGCACCCACGTGACCTATGATGGCACGATCAAGGTGATTGCTGCGGCGGCTGCAGGGGACTTCAGCGTCGTCACCGAACAAGTCTGGGACGGGACCGATCTCCGGGACCCCAAGCTCACGACGTTCAACGACGCGGCCATGCTGTACTGTGGCGGGCGCGCGGAGGGCAGTCCGCTCCGATCGTTCGTCGCCGTCTCCTCCGATGGGGAGAGCTTCGGGGAGCTAACGCCCCTGGAGGGGATCCCGGAGGGCTACTGGCTGTGGTCTGTCAAGCCGTGCGACGGGACCTTGTACGGGGCGGCCTATGCGACCGGCGAGCGTGAGCGAGTGGTATCACTGGTCTCCAGCGCAGACGGGGTCCACTGGGAGATGGGCGCAGACTTCCCCGTCCCGGGGAACGAGGTGGGGCTGGACTTCGATCCACAGGGACGGCTGTGGGCGCTGGTACGTGAGGACTGGCAGGGGTGCGTCCCCACGCTGTGTGTGGCCGACCCGCCGTACCGCTCATTCAGCTCGGCGACGCGGCTGCCGGTTCGCCTGCAGGGCCCGATGCTCAAGCGACTGGAGGGGGCCTGTGTCATCACGGGACGGCGCTGGGATAACCCGGGACGGCGCAACCTGCGCACCGACCTGTTTGTCCTGGAGGACGGGCACGATCTCGCCTTCGTCCGCTCGCTGCCCAGCGGAGGGGATACCTCATACGCGGGTTGGCTGGACGTCGGACCGGGCCTCGGCCTCATCTCATACTACTCCTCACACGAGCACAAGATGGACATCGGCTGGGCGGACGAAGCCGCCAGTAGCGACAGTGCGCACGCGGAGCACTCGACACCCGCGGACATCTTCCTGGCCGAGGTGGCCTATCGACCGGCCTGAGGCGGGGGACGAGTTGCATCGCCGTAGGCCGACCGTCCCGACGCCGCTGCTTTTCGCGTTGTTCCGCCTGCCTGTCATCCTGAGCCCAGACCGCGCAGCGGTCTTCGGGCGAAG
>CAZIWQ010000939.1:0-2875 GCA_964542355.1 uncultured Armatimonadia bacterium | reverse complement strand
GCAAGACGGGGTCTGGGGCCTGTGGCCCCAGCGGGGTTTGGGGCGGAGCCCCAAGACGTTGCTGGATGGGACGGCCCGGGGGCGCAGGAGGGGAGCCGGGCGGTGCGGAAATGCCGGGCATAGAGACCTGGCTGCTGCGGTCGGACGTTCCGCGCACATCTGCCCGGCACGGTCGCGGCCACTCGCCGCCATCCGGGTCTGCATACCAGATACTGTCAGGGAGGGTCCATTCCATGCCAACCACATCCATTGAGACCTTGACGCGTCGTGCGCTCGACGCCGGTGGGGGGGTCGTGCGGCTGGCCCCCAACTGGGTCCCGCGCTCGTTCCTGCAGCCGGGCAAGCGGCTGAAGCTGCATCCCAACGACCTGTACGCGCTCGGGACGCACCGGGGCGGCATCGATGAGCGCTGGTTCGCCTCGACGACCCCGGCCGACAACGAGGGGGCGCCACCGGATGAGGGGCTGAGCTACATCGTGTCGGGCGCGGATCGCTTCACACTGCGCGATGCCGTCGCCGCCTGTGGTGCGGAGATGATCGGGGAAGCGCTGTGGAGCGAGTACGGCCGCTGGCCGGTGTACTCCAAGTTCTTCGACAACATGGGCCCGATCCCGCATCACCTGCACCACAGCACCGAGCAGGTGGCCGCGCTGGGGCGGCTGGGCAAGCCGGAAGGGTACTACTTCCCCCCCCAGCTCAACGCCATCGGCAACAACTTCCCCTACACGTTCTTCGGGCTCGAGCCGGGCACGACGAAGGAGCAGGTGCGGCGCTGCCTGGCACGCTGGAACGAGGGCGACAACGGCCTGCTGGACCTCTCGAAGGCCTACCGGCTCAAGCCCGGGACGGGCTGGCTGGTTGGCCCCCGCCTGCTGCACGCCCCCGGCTCGCTCGTGACATACGAGCCGCAGTGGGGCTCGGACGTGTTCGGCATGTACCAGTCGCTGGTGGAGGGGCGCCCGGTCGCCCGCGAGCTGCTGATCAAGGATATCCCCCCCGACCGGGCCGATGACCTCGACTTCCTGGTCGAGACCATCGACTGGGAGGCCAACGTCGACCCGCAGTTCAAGGACCACCACTACCTCGAGCCCGTGCCGGTGGCCGACACCGCGGCGGAGGGCTTTGTCGATCGCTGGATCGTGTACGGCGAGGCCGACGGCAAGCAGTGGTTCTCCGCCAAGGACCTCACGGTCGCCCCCGGCGCTCGCGTCACCGTCCGCGACAACGGCGCCTACGGACTGATCCTCGTGCAGGGCCGTGGCAAGATCGCCAACCTGGAGGTGCAGTGCCCGGCGATGATCCGGTTCGGTGAGATGACCGAGGACGAAGTCTTCGTCACCGCCGAGGCCGCACGTGCCGGTGTCGTGTTCGAGAACACGTCGGCGCACGAGCCGTTTGTCGCCCTGCGCTACTTCGGCCCCGAGGTCAATCCCGACGCCCCACAGGTGGGAGAGTACGTCCGGGCGTAGCCGGCGCGGTCGCGCGTGCGACGGAACGGCAACGGCGGCGCGGTACGCCCGACACTCTTGTCGGGCACGCTACAGGTTCGCGCGCGACCGAACGGCAACGGCGCGAGCGGGACGCTCGCGGTCCCAGGAACGGCCCCGACCAGGGGCAACGGCGGCGCGCTACGCCCGGCACTCGGGCATGCTGCAGGCCCGCGCCGTACAGAACGGGGGAGACACGCGCCCCCGCGCTCACTGCGATCAGTCTGCACTATCGTCTCGACCCATAGGAGGGCATCATGAAGGACATCTCGATCGGCTCGTGGGCGTACTCGATCGGACCGTATGCCGACCATCCGGTGCCGTGGGAGGAGGTCATCACGCGGCTGCACGACCTCGGGTTCCAGGGCGTCGAGCTCGGCGGGTTCCCGCCGCATCCCAACCCGGACGACATGCCTGACAAGAGCCAGCGCGAGGCGTGCAAGCAGCAACTGGCAAATCTCGGGCTCGGGTTCTCGGGCCTGGCCGCCAACCTGTGGGCCGAGCACCTCATCGATACCGACGACCCGGCACCGTACCTGGCAGCGTTCCGCAAGAACCTCGAGTTCTGCGTCGACCTCGGGATCAAGGGGCTCCGCGTCGACACCGTCCAGCCCCCGACGATCTTCGATCAGATCGACGCCGAGACCGCGCGCCGGCGGGTCGTCACCACGTGGCAGCAGTGCGCCCGCGAGGCCGCCGATCAGGGCGTGTACATTACCTGGGAGTTCGAGCCAGGGTTCGCCTTCAACAAGCCGTCCGACATCCTGCGCATCGTCGATGAGGTGGGCAGCGATAGCTTTGGCGTGCAGTTTGACACCTGCCATGCCTACACCGTGGCCGTGATGGGGGCGCGCCAGCCGGGCGTGAAGGAGACGCTGCCCGGCGGGGCGCTGGAGTTCGCGCAGCGGCTGCGCGGCAAGATCAACCACCTGCACCTCATCGACTCCGACGGTACGCTGCACGATGACGAGACCTCGACGCACGCGCCATTCGGTGAGGGTCTGCTCAACTTCGATGAGCTCCTCCCGGAGCTCAACAAGAACGCCCTGTCGCACAACTGGTGGACGATCGACCTGTGCTTCTGGCCGGACGCGTGGGACGTCACTGCGCGGTGCAAGTCGGCAGTCGATGAACTCAACGCCAAGTATGGCGGCTGAAGGGAGATAGCAGCGTGGCCAAGCCACTCAACATCGGTCTGATCGGTTACGGGTTCATGGGCCGGGCCCACTCCAATGCCTACCGCAAGGTGAACCAGTTCTTCGAGCTGGGCTACCGGCCCGTTCTGAAGGCGGCCTGCGCGCGCAAGGCGGACAAGATCCAGGCCTTCGCCGACAACTGGGGCTGGGAGAGCATCGAGACCGACTGGCGGCGGCTCATCGAGCGCCCGG
>CAZIWQ010000938.1:0-2878 GCA_964542355.1 uncultured Armatimonadia bacterium | reverse complement strand
GGTCTCTAGCGGCGAGACGGCTGTGAGTGGCTTCTGCGGGCCTCTGAGCGTAGCGGCGCGGCCTCCGAACGACCTCTCGGCCGCTCTTCTAGGAGCGCAGGCGGCTTCGCAGAAGCCGCAGCGACGAAGGATCTCGTCTCGAGCGCAGGTGCCCTCGCATGTAGCAGATCCTTCGCTGGCGGACCGCTGCGCGGTCCTGGCTCAGGATGACAACCGCACACGCCTCGCCTGCCAGTCGTCCCCTCACTCCCCCCACAGCTCCACCTCGGAGAGCGTGATGTAGCTGCGCCCCTCCTGCCGCCGGAAGTGCAGGCAGATGGTGTCGGTCATCAGGTCCAGGTCGCCGAACTCGTTCCAGCCGTCGACCGGTGGCTCGCGCCGGGCAAGCGTCGCCTTCGTCTCCGGGTCGATGAGCTCGACGGCGGCCGTGCCGTGCGCCCGGCGGGAGTTCTCCTGGAGGAGATGGACGCGCACACGCCGGATGCGGTGCGCCGCCGGTAAGCGGAAGGTGAGCGTCCCCTCCGCCTGCCCTTCCCAGTAGGCGTAGGTGGCCTGCGGCACGTTCTGGTAGTCATACCGGCTGACGCCGTCGGTCAGCGCACCCACCGCGAACGAGATCGGGTTTTCGTGCTTGCTGTCACCGCCGCCGATCGGGGGCTCTGCGCTGTAGCTCCCATCGGTACGGATGCGCGTCACGCGGTCGGCCGGCGCCCCGGCCTTCCCCAGCCCATTGTCGCTCAGGAGGCTGTAGGTGGGCCCCAGGTCCTGCACCGTGGCGGAGTCGAACCAGCAGTCTCCGGTGCCGTTGGAGTGGGCAACGCGCAGTGTCCCCACCGCGCGCGTGACACTGCTGATCTCGCCGGCGCGCTCCTCCCACCCCTTCTCGCGCCGTCCCGTGGGGCGCAGGGGGACACTCGCGCCGGCATCGACATCATACTCGTGGACCCCGAAGCCGGCGGAGGGGTTCATCCCGGGCTGCGCCTTGACCCACACGCTCACGCGCCACCGGCGCGCCGCGGGGAGAGCCACCTTGCACTCGCAAGACATGGCTCGCGCGAAGTTGTCGGAGTGCAACCGCAGCGAGTAGTTGCCCGCCTGCACTTCCTTGTCGTCGAGGTAGTAGCCCACTTTGACGAGGTCGTCGTAGAAGAAGCTCTGGCCGGCAACGCGCTTGATGTTCCAGTTGTCGAAGCCGCCCTGCTCGAGGTCGCCGTTGGCGAGCGTACGGGGCCACTCGGCCCAGGCGAAGTCGCGCGCGGCGGCAAACGCCGCCGCCTCCTCGGCCGCCCCGAACCCTGCGGCTTTCGCCTCGCGCAAGAAGGCGGTGACGAACGACGTCGCGGCCGCATCGCCCCCGCCACGCTGGTTGAGCAGGCAGAACGCCAGCACCCGCATCCCCGTCTCGAGGTACTTGCGGTCGCCGGTGATGTGGTAGGCATAGCCAAGCGGCGGGAAGACGACCGACCCGCGGCCGAGGGCGAAGATGCCGATCTCCTCCGCGGTCTTCAGCGGCGGGATCGTTGCATCGGCGGCGAAGCTGAGGCTGCGCTTGCCCTTCGTCGGCACGTCCAGGGACATGTCCAGCTCGCGCAGGAAGATGGCTTTGAGGTCGTCGCCACCCACGTTGGCGTGGAGCTTGGCCATGGCGAGGCACCCGTACCAGGTGAAGGCGCTGCCGGCCGCGTAGCGGTCCTCATACCACGAGCCCTTCTCCGCCCCGCACAGGCTCTTGTCCGGCTCCTGGCGCTCGCGCAGGACCTTGAGCTGCCCGCGTGCCGCCGCGAGCAGCCGCGGATCGCCCGTCGTCGCGTAGATGTCCACCAGGTTGTCGATGGCGCGCGTCCAGTCACGCCCGGTCTGGAAGCCATATTCCTTGGCGAGCAGCCGCTGTCCCACCTCGCCCAGCACCTGCAGACAGCGCGGGTCGCCGCTCAGCAGGTACAGGTCACGGGTGCCCTGGAGCCAGGCATGCGACCACCCCTCGCCCGACTCCGTATGGTTCGAGCAGTGGGTGTGGCAGAACCCTAACGGATGGTGGACATCGACATCGCCGTAGTGCTCGGCCGCGACCCGCGCCACCTCGTAGTGCTCGCGCGACAGCGTCCGCAGATAGTGCAGGAACAGCTCGTGGTCGGCCATCGTCTCCAGGTTCGCCCACCCGCCGTCGCCCGGGGCATCCCCGTAGTCGAAGCAGCCGTAGAGGCCCCGCGCATCCTTCTGGGCCCATGCGTAGGTGCTCAGGGTCCCGAGCTTGCCGATCCGCTGCTCGAACAGCGGGAAGCTCTTCTCGTCCGGCGGCAGCAGTCGCTCGAACACGCCGGAGGCGCAGTACCACGCGGCACTCGCCTGCAGGAGTGGCAGGCGCCGCGTGGCGTAGACCGGCATCGTCTCCGCACCCGGCACCAGGAGGTACTCGCGGGTCTTGGCCATGCCCTGCGACAGCCAGAGGGCGGGGGCTGTTGGCGGCCACGTCCAGCCGGTCACGCTCGTCGCGCTCGCCTCGAGGGCGGCGGGGAACTGCTCGCACAGGTCGCGGGTGCCGAACCCGATGGCATCGTCGCCGCCGCGAGCGATCAGGTTCCCCGTGACTTCCTCGCGGGGCAGGTCGCGACTGGCGCCGGCCGAGGTCAGGGTGGCGCCGAGAGCATTCCCTTTGCGCCAGGCCGAGAGCTGCTGGGGTGCGAGCGCGCCCACCGACTCGGCGAGGTCACAGGTCAGCCCGGCGGCCCGCAGCGCCTTCCCCGGCCCGGCCGACAGGTTCGTCAGCGTGTGCTGCATCAGCACGTGGGTTGAGCCGGAGTAGGCCGTTAGCCGCAGGTCGGCTCTCAGGCGCGGGATGCCCTGCGGGTCGACGAAGGTGCTGCTCACCGACCACACC
>CAZIWQ010000937.1:0-2891 GCA_964542355.1 uncultured Armatimonadia bacterium | reverse complement strand
ACGACCGCACAACCCTTCCGCAGCCTGGAGCGTGCCCGCGCGGCCGTGCGCCGGCTGACGCCGGCCCAGCGATCCGCGGCCGGCGGTGTCACGGTCTGGCTGCGGGGTGGCGTCTACCCACTCACGCAGACGTTCGCGCTCGACGAGGGCGACAGCGGCGCCGCGGGCGCGCCGGTCGTGTACCGCGCGTGCGCGGGGGAGTCAGCGATCGTGAGCGGCGGGCACGCGCTGGCCCCCGCGGCCTTCGGGCCCGTGACCGACCCGGCGGTTCTCTCGCGCCTGGCCGTCGAGGC
Source organism: uncultured Armatimonadia bacterium (assembly GCA_964542355.1). GTDB lineage: Bacteria > Armatimonadota > Zipacnadia > Zipacnadales > JABUFB01 > CAZIWQ01. Next base: position 2,598 of record CAZIWQ010000937.1, on the reverse strand, counting down.
GCGCGATCAGGTGCGGCAGGTCGACCTCCGCGCCCAGGGCATCACCGACTATGGGGAGATGGGATCGCGCGGCTTCGGTCACCCCTACACCAACCCCGGTCTCGAGCTGTTCTTCGAGGACCGTCCCATGCAGCTCGCGCGATGGCCCAACAAGGGCACAGTCCCCATCGGCAAGGTGCTGGACCCCGGGTCGGTGCCGCGCACGGGCGACTTCAGCGGCCGCGGCGGCACGTTCACGTACGACTATGACCGCCCCGCGCGCTGGCGTCAGGCCGACGACATCTGGCTCTGCGGGCTGTTTGCCTACGGGTTCGCCGATGACACCCTCAGAGTGAAGTCCATCGACACCGCGGCGAGGACCATCACGCTGGCCCAGCCCCACGTGTATGGCCTGAAGGCCGGTCGGCCCTTCCACGGCTACTATGCGCTGAACCTGCTGGAGGAGCTCGACGAGCCCGGCGAGTGGTACCTCGACCGTCACACCGGGCTGCTGTACTTCTGGCCCCCGTCCCCCCTGCCGGGCGCCAGGATCGCGGTCTCGTTGCTTGAGGGGCCACTGGTGGCGCTGGAAGGCGCCTCGTACGTGACCTTCCGGGGGCTCACCTTCGAGGTCACGCGCGGCCTGGGGGTCTACATCGAGCGGGGTGCCGGCAACCGCATCGCCGGCTGCACGCTGCGTAACATCGGCTCGGCCGCGGTCTGTATCGGTCAGGGGGTCAAGGCCGAGCCCGGCGGGGTGGCAGGCTGGAAGCTGGACCTGCGCGCAGAGCAAGGCAGCCCGACCCGGCTCGAGCCGGTGGCGCGCGAGCTGGGCGACTGGGCGCATGGCATCTACGCCGACACGGTCTGGAACCGCCAGGCGGGGGTCGACCACGGGGTCGTCGGGTGCGATATCTACAACACCGGCGCCGGCGGGGTCAGCCTCGGCGGCGGCGATCGACAGAGCCTCACTCCCGCCGGGAACTTCGTCCTCAACTGCCACATCCACCACTTCAACCGACTCGACCGGTCCTACCGCTGCGGTGTGAACATCGACGGTGTCGGCAATCGCATCGCCCACTGCCTGATCCACGATGCCGCCCAGGGCGCGGTGCTGCTGCATGGCAACGACCATGTCGTCGAGCTCACCGAGATCCACTCGGCGTGCCAGCTCGCGGATGACATGGGCGTCTGCTACATGGGGCGCGACCCGAGCGAGCGCGGCAACACCATCCGCAGCAACTTCTTCCACCACAACGGGGGCTCCAAAGGCGCGTCGTGCGTCGTCTACCTGGATGATGGCTCCTGTGGCACCGCGGTCCTCGGCAATGTCTTCTACCGGAACCGGGGGACCTCTGTCTGGGTCAACGGCGGACACGACCACCGGTTCGAGGGGAACCTCTTCGTCGACAGCGGCGCGGCGATCGGCGCGGGATGGGACAATGCCCGCTGGCTGGGCTTCCTGCGCGATCCGCTACAGGTGCTCCGTCTGCGGAAGGCACTCGAGGTGACCGCCCCGCCCTACGTGACGCGCTACCCCGTCCTGGCGCAGGCGTTCGACGAGAGCGCGGAGGTGCGGCGGGGCAACACGGTGCGCGGCAACGTGGCGGTGAGGTCGGGAGTGTTCGGCGCCGGGCGGAACGAGGTTGCCGACAATCTGGTGACGGAGGACGATCCCGGGTTCGTAGACGAACCGAAGATGGATCTCCGCCTGCAGCCGGACTGCGTGGTCTTCGCAAAGGTCCCCGGGTTCCGGGCGATCCCGTATGAGCGCATCGGGCTGTATCGCGACGAGTACCGCGACCTGGTGCCGACCCGCGTTGTGCCTGCAACCACACCTCGGCCCCCTCGCGACCCGAAGCTGCGGCGCTGGGCAGTCAGCTTCGGGGGGCTGCAACCGGACGAGGACCTCGCCGGCCAGGGCGCCTGGGAGGCGTTCGGCCCCGGACCCCTCGTGAGCGTAGGCCGCGAGACACTCCCGGACACAGCCAACTCGGGGATGGTGGCGGTGGGAAGCGGTGGCGACTGCTGGGCCTCGATCGCGCACGGCATGGTCATCGACCCGAGCAGGGACATCCTCCTGCAGGTGGAGGCCCGCCTCCCGGAGCCGCGGCAGCCTGGCAGCTTCTTCGAGGTGTACCTGAACCAGGGGCACCGCCATACCGAGGGCGCGTTTGGCGTCTCGCTGCAGGGCGGGGCAGAGATTCCCGGGAGCGCCGATGCAGTGGTCATGCGCCAGGACAGCGCCGGTCCGCGTGTGCCCTGTGTTGAGCGGCTGACGCCGGGGCACTGGTACCGGCTGCGGCTGGTGATCCGGGCCAACGAACGAACGGGGCAGGTGTTCTTGCAGGACCTGACGGCGGGCGAGCGGGACCTGCGCCCACTGGCGGTGGCCGGTGGGGCCGCGCGGGCCGGGCTCGCGCGCGGGGCGCAGTGGGCCCCGGCCTGGGCCAACCTGGATGCCCTGGTCTTGCGCCTCGGCGGCGGAGCGCAGGTGGGCAACATCACCCTCACTAACGGCGACGGGGAGTGAAGGGGGGATCGCGCATTGAGAAGAGCCTTGACGAGTGAACGAGTTTATGCTATAAACTCGTTTGCACTAGAGAACATGATGGGCGG
>CAZIWQ010000936.1:0-2914 GCA_964542355.1 uncultured Armatimonadia bacterium | reverse complement strand
GCGCGCCGCCAGGGGGCGCAAGACGGGGTCTGGGGCCTGTGGCCCCAGCGGGGTTGGGGCGGAGCCCCAAGCCGTTCGTGAATAGATCGGGCCAGAAGGAGACTGACCATGGCCAAGTTGGCGATTGATGGCGGCAAGCCTGTCCGCACCCGACCGTTCCCCGCCCGCAAGCAGATCGACAAGCGCGAGATCCTCGCTGTCATGGAGCTGATGCTCGACGCCGAGGCCGGCGGGGCCTTTGACCGCTACGGCGGGGTGCATGTGGACGCCTACGAGCAGGAGTTTGCGCAGTACATCGGCGTACCGTTCGCCACGGCGACCAGCGCCGGCACCGCGGCGATCCACACGGCCCTGGGGGCCCTGCAGCTCGAGCCGTTCTGCGAGATCATCTCCTCGCCCATCACCGATCCGGGCGCTGTCGCGCCGATCCTGTGGAACAACTGCATCCCCGTCTTTGCAGACGCCGATCCCCTGACGATGAACATGGACCCGAAGTCGGTGAAGGAGAAGATCAGCGACCGCACGCGGGCCATCATCTGCGGCTACATCGCCGGCGCCCCGTGCGACATGGGCCCGATCATGGAGCTCGCCGCGGAGCATGGGCTGTGGGTCATCGAGGACTGCAGCCAGGCTCACGGGTGCAAGTATGACGGCCAGATGGGGGGCTCGATCGGGCACCTCGGCGCCTACAGCCTGATGAGCGGGAAGCACTCGACGGCGGGCGGCCAGGGCGGCATGGTGGTGTGCAAGTCCGAGGAGCACTACTGGAATGCGAAGCGCTTCGCCGATCGCGGCAAGCCGTTCAACTCCGATACCCCCGGGAACATGTTCCTGGGCAACAACTACCGCATGACCGACCTGGAGGCATGTATCGGGCGCATTCAGCTTCAGAAGCTGCCCGACATCACCGGCAACCGCCAGCGGGCCGCGGCCTGGCTCGCCGATGAGATCAAAGACCTCGCGGGCGTCCACATGGGCAAGGTCTACCCGCGCGCGGAGTCGGCCTACTGGTTTGTCAACCTGCGCTTCGAGGCGAAGAAGTTCCGCGTGAGCAAGGCCGAGTTCGCCGCCGCCGTGGCCGCCGAAGGCGTGCCCTGCGGTGCCGCCTACGAAGCCATCGTCCCCGACCAGTACTGGATCCGCGAGCAGCACGCGTACGGGGACTCCGGCTTCCCGTGGAACGCGCCCCAGTACGGCAAGCACGTCGACTACCATGGCTGTGTCCCCAACGCCCGCAAGGCCGTCGACAACCACATGATGACGAGCGTCCATGAGTGCTATGCGGAGGAGGATGCCCGGGACATTGGCCGCGCCCTGCGCAAGGTGGAGACAGCGTACCTGAAGTAGCGACACCGCCACGACGCGGACACTGAGGAGGAACCAGACACATGGGATGCTACGGATTCGGTGTGATCGGGTGCGGGGTGATCTCCGACACCCACATCAAGGCCATCCAGCGGCTGGACAACGCCCGGCTCGTCGCGGTGTGCGATACGCGCGAGGAAGCGGCTCGGACGAAGGCCGAGAAGTGGGAGTGCGAGTTCTATACGGACGTGGGGCAGATGCTGGCGCGTGATGACATCCACGTGGTGAACGTCGTCGTGCCCAGCGGGCTGCATGCCCGGCTCGGCATCCAGGCCGCCGAGGCCGGCAAGCACGTCATCTGCACCAAGCCCATCGACATCACCCTGGACGCGATTGACGCCCTCATCGCCGCAGGCGACCGCAACGGCGTGAAGATCGGTGCCACCCACCAGTGCCGCGCCTACGGCATCTACCGGCGGCTCAAGGACGCCATCGAGGATGGTAGCTTCGGCAAGCTGCTCTACGGGAACGTGCGCGTCCCCTGGTACCGCAGTGACGAGTACTACTCGGACGGCTGGCATGGTACGCGGGCACTGGACGGTGGCGGGGCGCTCATGAACCAGTCCATCCACTACATCGACCTGTTGATCTGGATGATGGGGAGCGTCAAGAGCGTGTGCGGGTTTGCCGCGGCTATCGACCATGACATCGAGGTCGAGGACTGCGCCACCGCGGCCCTGCAGTTCGCGAGTGGGTCACAGGGCATGATCCAGGGCACGACGTGCACCTACCGCGGCTATGAGGCGCGGCTCGGCATCCACGGTAGCCGCGGCAATGCGGTCATCGTCGGTGATGAGCTGATGCTGTGGGATGTCGAGGGCGAGGAGATCGTGCACAACCCCGCGGCCGGGCACGCCGGCGGCGCCTCGGACCCGAAGTCCGGGATGGTGGGGGAGGCGGTCTCGGCGCATGCGCGGCAGATCGGCGACCTGCTGACCGCGATCGAGAACGGCCGCGAGCCGGAGCTCAATGCGCGGGAGGCGCGGCGCGCCGTGGAGGTCATCCTGGCGATCTACCGGTCCAGTGAGACGCGCCAGTTCGTGGACTTGCCGCTGTAGGAGGGCGGCGACGGCCTGGGGTCACGCGGACGGCGCGCGAGTCGCATCGGGCCGCTGGTGTCACGCGGCCGCTGCAGTCATCCAGGAGGCACCTGACCAGCCGTACGTCCAGGGACGCGAGGGTCCCCTCCACGAGCAGCACGCGGTCCGCCCCTTGGCCCAGGGCAGAGGGGTATAGGCGTTAGGATAAGCGGCAATGCGGGAGCCGGGCCGTCTCGGAGGCGCGGCCCGGAGGCTGTCGACAGGCGCATTCCCTAACGACCCCTTGCCGGCTTGTCCGGCAGACGAGAAGGGAAGAAGTTGGCGTGCCGCGTCAAGCATGAATCGCCGGATATGGCCTGCAGTGGGAGACGAGCAGAAGCTGAGGTCCCGGCGGCGCGCGGTGGTCGCAGCCGTATCGTCCGAAGGACGACCGGCCCCGCGCTGCGGGGTCCCGCAGCGATAGGCTTCAGCCTATCGTCAGCACCGGCCCGGTGGTGTGCGCCCGCGAG
>CAZIWQ010000935.1:0-2921 GCA_964542355.1 uncultured Armatimonadia bacterium | reverse complement strand
TAGCTGCGCTGATCGTCACTGATCAGGCGCATCCCCTCGCGTCGGTACACCGGGCCATCCTGCTCCGCCGGCGCGGCGCCGAAGAACGAGGCCAGGTCGGTGTCGAGCGCGGCAAGCACCTTCTGCAGGGTCGCAATGCTCGGCGAACTGGTCCCGCGCTCGATGCACGAGATCATGCCCGCAGTCACGCCCGACAGCTCGGCCAGCTTGCGGATTGAGAGGCCACAGCGCTTGCGCAGCATCTGAATGCGCGGGCCGGGATCCTCTCCGGAGTGGCTCGCGGGTGTGTCGCGGGTTGCCATCTTGCCTCCATTCCGACGCCGCTGTCTTCCGCGTCGCTCCGTAGGGATGTCATCCTGAGCCCAGACCGCGGCGCGGTCTGGTGGCGAAGGATCTGCTCCATGCGAGGGCGCCTGTCGGCGGGACGAGATCCTTCGTCGCTGCGGCTTCGGTGAAGCCGCAGGGGCTCCTCAGGATGACGCCACCACGGGAGCGCGGTCCCCGCGATGCCATCCTGGCGGGTGCCGAGACAGTGGCGCCGTTCCGCGCTCCCGATGGACGAGGGGGCTTTGCACGAGTATCCATTGACGTTCGGACGTGCGTATTATATATTGCACGGGTGTGTCATGCAAACAAGGCCACTACCCCCCGGAGGCCACCCATGCACCTCACCGCTGTCGAGCCGACCGTTCTCCTGCGCCGGGACGGCGACGGACTCAGCCAGCTCGTGCGCCTTACGGTCGAGGCTCCGGCGGCCGTGTCGGGGGCTGCGGTGCGAGTGCGGCTTGGCGGGGCGGAGTGCGTCACACAGCTCGTGCCGGTCGCGGCCGGCACGTCGACGCACGAGGTGTTCGTGCCTGCCGTGACGGCGCCGACCCCGGCGGAGTTCTCACTCGTGCGGGCGGGGCAGGTCGCGGACGCGATGCACGTGATCTGGCAGCCGGCACGCCGCTGGCGCGTCCACCTGGTGCAGCACTCCCACCACGACGTCGGCTACACGAACCTGGCCTCGACCGTGCTCCGCGAGCACTGCGAGTTCCTCGACGCCGCCCTCGACATGGCCGCGCAGACGGCGGACTTCCCCGAGGCAACCCAGTTCCGGGTGGTGGTGGAGCAAGCGTGGTCGCTTGCGCACTTTCTGGAGCATGCTTCGGTGGCGCGAGTGGCTCGCATGGGGGAGCTCCTGCGTTCAGGCCACTTCGAGCTGACGGCGCTGTTTGGCAATCTCACGACCGAGCTGTGCGGGCCGGAAGAGCTCGTGCGCGCCCTGTACCCGTCGCAGGCGATCGCCCGGCGGTTTGGCCTGCAGATCGTGACCGCGGAGCACAACGACATTCCGGGTCTGAGCTGGGGCCTCGCACAGGTCTTGACGCAGGCCGGCATCCGGCTGGTCTGCCCGCAATTGCCCCGCTACTGGGGTTGGCGCGATCCGCCGCTGCAGTCGTTCTGGGATGACGAGACTCTGTTTCCCCACGGCCGGCCGGGTGCGTTCTGGTGGGAGGGACCCTCGGGCCGGCGCGTCCTGCTGTGGGATCCCTCGGGCGCCGGCGGCGATGTGCGCCCCGACCTGCCTGACCTCGCTGAGCGGCTGCACGGGCTCGCGACGCGTGGCTACCCTTACTCCACCGTCTACTGGCCGGTTCGCGGGGGGGCCCGCGACAACTCGCCATACCTTGTGGACTTCGCCCGCACCGCGCGGGACTGGAACGAGCGCTGGGCGTACCCGCAACTGGTTGTCAGCACGAACGCGCGGTTCCACGCCGACCTACTCGATGAGCTGCCGGACGACCTGCCCGTGTTCCGCGGGGAGCTTCCCGGCCAGGACTATCCGGTGGGGAGCGCCTCCACCGCGGCGGCGACTGGTGTGAACCGCTCCACCCACGCGCGCTTGCAGACGGCGGAGCTGGTGGCGACGGGTGCGGAGGCGCTGGCCGGCCTGAGCGGCGCTCAGCCCGAGCTCGTCCGCGCGTACGAGGAGACCCTGTGGTACGACGAGCACACGTGGGGACATCACTTCCCGTGTGGCCCGACCGCTCAGGCCTCGGAGCTGGAGAAGCAGGTGCACGCCTACCGGGGCGCGGCGCTGGCGCACGATATCACGAGCCGCGCCCTCGCCCGCCTCGCCGACCAGCTCGACCTGCCTCCCGGCGGCTTCTACCTCGTCGTGTTCAACCCGCTGCCGGTCGCGCGCACGGCACCGGTCGTGACCGCCATGCGCGAGATCGAGAACTGCGGCAGCACGATGGTGCGTGTCGCCGACGGTGATGAGGGCGCGTGGCACCTGCGCGGGGTGGCACTCACCGATCGGTGGCACTCGAACCCGCCTCCCGAGCTGGTCGCCGGCTGTTTCGACCTGGTCGACCTCGCTCGCGGAAAGACCGTTGCCTTCCAGCTTGTGGACGTCGGTTCCCCGGAGGCTCCGCTGCCCTACGCGGCCCAGCGCCATGGGCTGGCGCAGGGCGGGAAGCGCTATGGGTTCTTCGAGGTGCCTGCGGGACTGGAGCGGGACCTGCACTTTGTCGCCGCGGAGCTTCCCGCCTGCGGGTACCGGGCCTACCAGCTCCGGCCCTGGCCGACAGAGCGCGCCGCTGCAGAGCCGTCCGCCGGCGCGCGCCCTCGCTCGCCTGCGGCCAGTGGTGCCCTCGTACTCGAGAACGAGTTCTACCGCCTGGAGGCCGACAGCGACAGCGGCCGGCTCGTCAGCCTCATCGACCGCGAGGTCGATCGTGAGCTGCTCGACTGCGAGGCGCCCCACGGGCTCGGGGAGGTCCTCGTCCGCAGTCCGGGGGAGACGTTGGCGCCGTGGAGCGAGGTCCGGTGCACTCCCGGCGCCCGCGGGCCGGTGTACCGGAGCCTGCTACGGAGCGCCGCGGCACCGGGCTGCCCGCACATCACCCAGTGCTTTGCCCTCCATGAGGGTG
>CAZIWQ010000934.1:0-2926 GCA_964542355.1 uncultured Armatimonadia bacterium | reverse complement strand
GATCGAACCGGCTTCATGCGCGGAAAATGAGCCCCTGAGCGCGACGGGGCACCACTCACCAACCGTCACGCGCCGGGCACACGGCCCCCTCCTACCACGCTACTCGCCGGCCGTTGCCGTGCGTCGTCGCCGTCGCCTTTCGCCGCGCGGTCGCGCTCGGGGGAGCGCTCCTACCACGGCACACGGCAGAGGCACGGCATACGGCGGCGGGGTCCCGCCCTGCGGGACCCGCCCTACAGACAGCATACGACAACGGCGGAGATGGCCGGCTGGAAGGCCGGCCCCACGCAACGGCGGGACGGCTGACAGCCGCGCACGCCAGGGGGCCGGTCGAAAAGGCCACTTCCGGCCGGCCCCCGAGATGCAGCGACCGGCTGAGTGCCCTCCAGAGCCATTCTGGCGTGGCGTCGCGGCCGGAGAACGACTTTCCGGCCGCTCTTTCTAGTCCGCCGCGAGGCACCCGTAGCGACCCAGATGTGGGCTCTTGACGACCTGGTCGAGTCCGAGCGGCACCAGCTTCCCGTCCCGCACGAGGCCGCAGTCGCGGGCCGCCAACTCCGCCACCATCCGCTCCCGCCACGCAGCCACCCGCGCCTGCGAGCCGGGCACCGCCGCCAGGTCGTGACACTCGCCCGGGTCGGCCTGCAGGTCGAAGCACTGCTCCGTCCCCAGGTAGGGGAACCAGATGTACTTGACATTCCCGTCCGTGAGGTAGAAGTTCGCCTGCTCGTGACTGTAACACCAGTCGTGCTCTCCGAGCAAGGTCTCCCGCCACGGCGGGTCCGCCTGGCCCGATACCAGCGGGAGCAGACTCATGCCGTCCACGGTGTCGGGAATGCTCAGTCCAGCGGCTTCCAGGAACGTGGGCATGAGATCGCGGTGCTCTGTCACATGCTCGACGACTTGCCCAACCGGCCAGCCCCAACTGCGGGGCGCCGCGACGATCAGCGGGATGCGGCTCGAGCCCTCGTAGGCGTACGTCTTGCGCCACAGGTGATGGTCACCCAGCATGTCGCCATGGTCGGCGGTGAACACGATCAGCGTGTTCGCGAGTGCCTCGCGGTGGTGCTGGCGCAGCTCGTAGAGCAGGCGGCCGATCTGATGGTCGATGAAGGTGACGTTGCCCGCATAGCAGGCACGGGCGCGGGCGATCTCGAGGTCGGTGCGGCGGGTGCGCCAGGCGTTGACGTCATCGGCCCCCGGCTGGTCTGCGTGGATGCGGGCCCAGGCGCCGACGTTCTGCCCCGGGAACGGACGGTCCCGGTACTGCTCGTAGTAGTATGCCGGCGGGTCATATGGCGAGTGCGGACGGGCGAAGCTCACCTTCAAAAAGAACGGCCGCGTCGGGTCGCGGCGCTCGAGCCACTCGATCGCCTGCTGCGCCGTCCAGTAGGTCGGGTGCAGATGCTCGGGCAAGTGGCTGGGCCGCGACACCCACGAGTTCCAGTCGGTGCTGTGATCGCGGTAGTCGTAGGGTCCGTCCTTCACCCGCTCGAACCAGGTCCGGTAGTCGCTGTGGAAGCGAGGGTCGACCTCACGGCTGCTCTCGTCCAGGATCGTGTTGTGGAACCCATAGAGCGCGCGCTGCGGATGGAAGTGCATCTTGCCGATGCCCTGGGTGTGGTAGCCGGCCTGTGCCAGCTCGCCCGGCAGCGTGTGGCGATAGCGGGTGTGCATGTTGCCCCCGCTGCGGCCCATCCCCAGGATGCCGGTATGCCACTGGTCCATCCCGGTCATCAGTGACGCACGGGCGGGGATGCACGACGGCACGGCCGTGTACGCTCGGCAGAAGCGTGTCCCCTCCCCGGCAAGCTGATCCAGATAGGGCGTCTCCACCACCGGGTGACCATCGCAGCGGAGGAAGTCACCACGGTGCTGATCGGTCATCAACAGCAGCAGGTTCGGCCTGTCAGGCGTCTTCGCCACGTTGGGCGACCTCCCTTGATATCAACGGACCATAGGCGGGCTCGCGTCGCTCCCACCACGCTACCCCACGGAAGGTGGCTCCGGTCCAGCAACGCGGGACCGCGGCCAGGTCCACATCGGCATACACGAGCGGCTCACCCTCCGACAGTGCCAGGACCTCCCCCGTGGGCGAGAAGATACCACAGCCGATCCCCTGATTGCGCGACACGACCATGAAGAGCTGGTTGTCCATCGCGCGCACGCGCTGGATGGCACACCAACGGTCGAGGTCGAAGTCGGCGGAGCCGCCGTCCCACGACGCCGACGTCACCGCCCGATGGTCGCCCATGATCGGCATGCAGAGCACCTCGGCGCCGAGACGGGCGGGGACCCGCGCGGACTCGGCCGCCGAGGAGTCCATGCAGATGTTCATCCCCACGCAGGCACCGTGGAGATCGTAGACGGGGAAGTCGTGACCGGGCGTCACCCCCCACCAGACCTCGTACGGGGAGGCGAGATGAACCTTGCGGTACTTGCCCACGAAGCCGCCGGTCTTGTCCAGCAAGAAGGCGGTGTTGAAGATGAGCTCGGCTTCCCGCTCCCAGGCCGAGAAGCACAGCGCCATGGCGTGGCTGCGTGCGAACTCCCGGAATGGTTCGATCTCCGGGCCCGGGAGCGCAATTGCCTGCTCGGGGAGCGTCCCCTCGTTGCACGGCAGCCCGGTAGTGAGCATCACTTCCGGCAGGCACAGCAGGTCCACGCCGGCGACGGCGGCCCGGGCGCACAGGTCGAGGTAGGCGGCGGTGTTGGTCGCGACCGAGCGCTCGCCGGGCGGGAGTGGGCCACCGGCGGCCCCGAGCCGCCAACGGCGCGCCGGGGGCGCCTCCGCCTCGCTCACCTCCGGGAGCGACCACACGACCTCGCCGCGCGATGACCAGGCCAGTAGCAGCCACACGCGGAACCCCGAGGGTTCGTCCGGGCACCGGACCAGCGCCGCGTACTCGATGGTCTCCCCGTCGTG
>CAZIWQ010000933.1:0-2928 GCA_964542355.1 uncultured Armatimonadia bacterium | reverse complement strand
CGGGACGGTCGGCCTACGCGGTCCGACTCACGGCGCGGGCGGGCCGTCGTCCAGCGCCGCCTGAATGCCCCGGAGCCGCTGCTGCATCGCTATGGACATCTCCTGCGGCATGACGGCCTCGCCGTAGTGCGACCCCGCCTGGTACGGCTCAAGCAGGAAGAACGCGCAGCGCATTGCCCCCACATGGAGCAGCACTCCGCGGCTGAGCTCCTCCGCCGTCCACGCAACCTGCCCCCTCTCGTTGGCATACGTCCGGCTCTGTGCCGGCTCGCGCAGTACGTACTCGCGGTCGGCGGGCAGACCCGGCACTGCCAGCCGGAAGAAGCTCTCGCCGCGCTCCCAGTAGTTGCCGACCGCGATCAGCCGTGTGTCGCCCTGCTGGTACTCCCAGCTCTGCAGCAGCGAGGCCTGGTGCCACTGCTCGGGCTTCGCCACCGGCGCGCAGTTGTCGAGGAAGCGGGCATCGGCCGCCGGGATGGGGGTCGCCGGCTGCAGCGTATGGCGGGCCGCGCGCGTCCAACCCGTCACACAGGGCTCCACCAGTGCCATCTGCCGGTTCATCTCCGCGAGGGCCCGCCAGTGCCGCGAATCATAGCCCCCGGGGAACAGGTACGCGAACGCGCCGTGGTACCCGTCGAGGAAGTAGGTCAGCATCTCCATCGCGAGCGCCTCCGGCGGCGTCGCCCCTTCGTAGGTGCCGAAGGGGAAGGCGATCAGTCGCGTCCGCCGATCCGCTGGCAGCCGGTCGGCGACAAAGCGCTGCACCTCGGTCGCCGTGACATGGGTGTTGAGGTGCTGGCCGCGGATGTAGTCATACGGGCCCCGCCCGAACACATACCAGTTATACGGCGCCCAGGCATTGATCACGGGCAGCTTGTCCATGTACTCCACCGCGGCGTACTCGTGGTTGCTCGCCTCCTGCTCCCACGTCGCGGTCAGCAGACCGTGGTGGACCTCCGGGATGAAGTGGGTCTCGTGGCCTGCCTCCTGGCCGAGCTTCGCGATCTCTTCCTCGAGCGTGACCATGAGCTGCCCATGCTGCCAGGCGCGGAACTTCGTCCACAGCGGGCCGTAGCGGGCGATGACCTGTTTGGGCCACACGCCGTCGAGCTCGGCCGCGGGGAGATTGCCGAACTGGCGGAACTCCTCCTTGCAGCGGTCGCAGAAGCACCCCCGGCCCACGTACATGTAGGGCTCCCAGTTGCACATCAGTTGCTCGGCCGTGCGCTTGGTGACAAGCACCTCGCGCAGCAGGCCGTTGACGATCTGCTCGCGGAAGTAGGGTCCGCGCCGGTACACCTCGGTCGGGCAGATCGCCTCCCAGACCGGCTTCCCATCCACCTCGCGGAACACCGCGTCGGCGGGCTTCTGCCCCGCTCCGGAGGCGCCCATTGTGTAGCCGTTGGCGAACGGCTGGGCGTAGCGCTCGATGCCCAGGCGGCCGAGCTCGGCGCCAAGGGGACAGGCCGGGGTGTGCACGGAGTTCAGACCGACCTGCTGGTACAGCTTCGCGAAGCCGCGCACGGCCTCAGGCTTCGTGATACCGGTGACCAGGAACAGGTGCGTGCCACTGCGGAAGGTCTTCGGTCCGGCGACGGTGGGGAGCGGCGGCGTGATGAGCATGTCAAACGACAGCGGCCCACTGCGATAGGTACCGTCCTCCAGCCAGTAGCTCCCCGCGAGCGTTGTGTCCGCGGGGGAAAGCACGGTCCTCACGATCAACTGCAGCCCGTCCCACTGGTTGTAGGGGTAGCTGAAGCTCCCGTCGCGGATGCGGTGCTTGAGGGGGGCAAGGTCCAGCCGGTACTCGTTCAGGCGCCGGCCGTCGACCTCCACTTCCTTCTGCTCGACGACTGGCACCGCCGGAGCCGTGTCGAGGATCTCAATCCCCGTCGGCAGCCGGAGCAGCAACTGGGGCTTGTCGAGGCGCGCGGAGCTCTCGTTGCGGAAGCCGAAGCACATCGTCCCCGCATCGCCCGAGGAGAGACAGTAGCGATTGTCCAGGTACGACGCCGGCATCAGCCGGACCGTCGGTCCGGCGTCCTGCAGCTTCACCTGTCGCAGCGATACGTCATCGAAGAAGACCTCGCCCACTCCGGTCAGCGCCAGGCGCACATCGAGCGTGCACGTCTCCTTCGGCGCGACGAACCCGAGCTCGCCCCGGCGCCAGCCCGGGCTGCCCGCGAAGATGTTCTGCGCGTAGACCCGCGTGGTCCGGCCGCCGGCATCGTAGAACGTGATGCGTGCGTAGGGCCGGCTGTTGGGGACTGTGCGATCCGACCAGCCGCGGTAGTGATAGCTGAGCAGGTACTTGGTCGGTGCCACCAGCGCCGGCAGAGGCACCGCCCGGTGGTAGATGGCGCAGAACTCGCCTCCGGCGGGGTCGCCGGGCGAGTAGGCCGCCATCGGCATCGTGAGGTGCATCACCCGCTGTCCACCATGGGGCGCCCGGGTGCTGCTCGCCCAGTGCATGAGGGGCTTGATGCGGGTCAGCATCTGCGCCTGGCGGGGAGGGTCGCTGACCGGTAGCCAGACGTAGGCGTCGGTGAGCCAGCCGGCGGGCGCCCCCGCCGCCTCGACCTCCTCCATGCCGCCATTGGGCAACATCTCGTCGCCAGTCACGGGGGTCTCTCCGGCGCCGCGGAAGACGATGGCGAGGCCGCCGGGGTCAAGTAGCGGGGGCGCCGCCATGGCCGGTGGGAAGGCCATCGCGGCCGTGAGGGTGAGGAGCATTGCACACACGGAGGACAAATGGGGGGACATGCGGGACCTCCCGGGCACACAGCGGCAGGCGGCTGCTTCCCGCGCCGCTGTGCGCGACTGTCATCCTGAGTCAGGACCGCGCCATGGGCGATCACCGCGTAGGTCGAGCGTCTCGCTCGACACGACCGCGTCGTGTGCGGGCGCCGCGTAGGTCGAGCGTCTCGC
>CAZIWQ010000932.1:0-2952 GCA_964542355.1 uncultured Armatimonadia bacterium | reverse complement strand
TCAGCCCCCGCCCTCCAGGATGTGCAGATCATCGATCATCTCACCCAGCATCGCCGCGTCCCATTCCGCCGCCTGGCACCACGTGGCAAGCGGCGCCTCGGGGCGCGCATGGGCCACCACCGGCGCGTGCGCCGGGTCGGCCGTCTGCCAGCGCTTCGTGCGCACATGCTCCATCAGGCGCAGGGCCAGGTGGCGCCACGGCTCCACCTCGCCGCTGAGCCGGGCGATGCGGATCAGGGTTGCGGCCGCGGTGAACCGGCACCACGTGAACCCCGGGAAGCAGATATCCCCGGGCGCCAGCGGGCCGCGCTCGTAGTCGAGGTCGAGCGTGTCACCGTCGACCCGGGTGACACCGAGGTACCAGCGGGCCGCTCGCCGCAGGGCGTCGGTCAGGCCGGGCCAGTCGCGCAGGGGGGGCAGATCGCACGCCCGCGTCAGGTGATACAGACCGATGCCGTGGTCGGGGACGTTGTCGCGGTGGAAGGCGCCGGCGCGGTTCCCGACGCGGGCAAACCAGTAGGGCCATACGCCGATCGCCTCCTGCCCCTCCAGATAGTGGGTGATGCCCCGCGCGGCCGCCGCCAACCACTCATCGTTGGCTCGCCCACCGGCGTCCGTGAGCGTGTGATAGGCGCGCACGAGTGCCGAGAGGGCGATGGCGCTGGCGTTCTGGCAGTCGTGGGTGGCCCCCTCGTGGTGCAGGAACATGCCCGGCCGGGGCTCATTGGCGGCGATCCACTGCGCCGCGGCGCAGAGGACATCGCGGTCGTTCGGGCCCAGCTCGAGACCGCTCGCGGCCCCGCTGCAGAGCTGGTGGACGATGGCACCGGTGTCGACGCCATCGATCCCGGGCCACGGCGGCTCCAGCCGCGCGAACTGAACTCCCCAGATGCCCTGCACCATGTGCACGAAGCCACCGTCATGGCGGGGGTTGCCGGGTTCGTGGCGCTGGCTGCGGTAGGTGTAGGCGCGGGCGGCGAGCGCCCGCAGCCGCCACTGCTCTCCGCCACCCAGGCACCAGCGGCGCGCGAACGAGGCCCCGGCCGCCGCGGCGTCGCGGGCGTCGTACTTGTCCTCCTCCGACCACACGGCCCCGTGATACGGGTGGCTCGGGTCGAGGACCTGCCGTCCGGCGATCCATTCCACCAGCTCATCCCACATGGTCTCCAGGTCGCCCACGCCGAAGCCCTCACGCATGACCGACGAGCGGAATGCCGGCCAGTTGGTGAACGCCGGGCTCTGCTCCGCCCGGGTCGCACGCACGTAGCGCTGATAGGGCGTGGCCTGCGCCCGCACCTGTTCCAGCGGCATGCCCTCGGGGGCGATGAGGATCGTGTCGAACGGTAGCTCCTCGCCCGGTGTCTCGAACTGGAAGCCCAGCTTACGGCCCGGCACCGGCAGGCTGGGGAGCAGCAGCCAGCGCTCCGCACCCACCGTGCACTGCCATGGCAGCTTGCCGTCGCACGGCGTCAGCGACGTCTCGGTCGTCATGCGCAGCCAGGCGTCGTAGCAGCCCGGCACGAGAGGTAGGCCATTGACCTCGCAGTCCCACACCCCGTCGCCCCCCTCGGCGGTCATGGGGTCGGCGCTGTAGAGGCGAGGGAGGCGAGTGACGAAGTCAGGCGCGTGGCAGCTCAGCGGCTGGGCGTCCAGGGCCTCCGCCGCGGCCAGCATCTGGGGCCGGCCGTGAAGTTCGCGCAGCCCCGCCACGAGACCGCGCAGGAGGTGCATGCCGGCCCGCCGGTAGCTCTCCTCGAAGCTCGCGCACCCGGGCAGCTTGCACAGGATCAGCGTCTCCACGAGCAGGCTCATCGCCGCAACGCCGGCGGTCACGACCTCGGGGTTGAGGGCTCCCGGCTCGAGGTACGGCCGCCAGTGCTCCAGGGGTAGTGCCAGGTGCTCGCGCAGGCGACGCATCAAGGTCGCCACCTCAGGCTGCGGAGGGGCGCACACCTCGTACGCCAGCCGATGGCGGCCGTTGTGGAGGCTGAGCACGCAGTCCGGCTTGACCTCCGCCAGCAGGCGCCACACGGCGCGCGTCTCGGGCTGGGCGCGGGCGGCCCAGTCGCGGCCGACGTTCACGCCACGCGCGACCGGGTCGTCCGGATCCACATTGTGGTAGCTGTGGCCGTAGGCGACGCCGTCCACGCACGTGACGGGGACAACCCAGAACGCGAAGTCACCCAGGAGATCGAGGTTGCGCAGCAGCTCGTCGAGCAGCCCCGCCGCCGCGTACATGCCGGCAGACTCCGAGGGGTGCTCGCCCGCGACTACCACCACGCGGATCTTGTCCCGAGCGTCATCCCCATGCGCCACGCGCACCCCCAGCACTCCGTGGCCATGGCGGTCGGTGTAGTGGGTGGGCCCCAGCTCCAGCACACGGAAGAGGGAGCACCGCGCGGCCAACGCTTCGAGGTGTGCGCGGTTGCCATCGAGAGTGAACGGCGTGGGGGTAGCGAACCACACGCGCGGGGCATCGAGGCGGACCCGATGGCGCACGCCGTAGGGCGGGTGCCAGCCGTCGTCAATCGTGGCATCGTCCTCGGCGTTTCCGGTCGGCGTCCAGGGGACGATCTCGGTGTTGTCGAGGCCGACCGCGTGCCAGGTGACGCCATCGCGGGAGATGACGGTCGCCTGCTCCTGCCACAGCTCTTGCCCGAAGTGGTTGAAGTCGGCCGCTTCGAGCACGATCTCGCCACCGTCGCCGGGGGACTCGATGCAGAAGTGGAGGCGCCACGCATAGGTCGGTAGGCCCGGGCGCGCGCGCACGCGGTAGTGGTTGGGTGCGACCCGTTCGAAGCCTTGGCCGGCCCCACAGTGGATCGTGCTGTCGAAGGTGATGTCATCGAGCTCGACGCGCACCCCGCCAAGCTGCCAGTCGCGGTAGCTCCATCGGTCGCTCATCGGCTACCTCCTAGGGGATCACACGACTGCGGACTGCGCCCTGGTACC
>CAZIWQ010000931.1:0-2980 GCA_964542355.1 uncultured Armatimonadia bacterium | reverse complement strand
AGCCCTCGCAAGCGACGCGCATCGCTTCCCCGTCCAAGCCGGGACTGCTCGACTGGGGCCTCCGACCCGGCACCACGTATGCGTACCGTGTGACCGCCGTGGATCGCGCGGGCAATGAGAGCGGGGCCTCGGCGGTGGCCACCGTGCAGACGCTGCCACGGGAGGCCGGGCATGTGCGAGTGGAGGCGGAGAGCGGGAGCGTGAGCGGGCAGGCGATTGTAGTTACCGACTCGGACGCCAGTGGCGGCAAGTCGGTGTGGGTGCCGGAGCTCGGGACCACCGGCCAGCCCCCGAACCTCGTGCCCGGCAAGGCAACCGGCAGCCTCAGCCTGAGCTTCACCGCACCGCGCGCGGACAGATACATGATCTGGGCGTGCCTGAAGTCGCTGTGGCCGAAGGCCCGGCTGGACCTCTCAGTGGACGGGCGCCCGGTGGCAGGCGGCAAGTGGCAGATCAACTTCGGTTACTATCATCAGAAGGGCTACATGATCTGGGGGCCACGGGCGGCCACGAGCTACCTCTACTGCTGGTGCCCGGCGCGCACCAACACCTGCCCGGATCCGCGACCTTTCCTGGTGGACCTGACGCCGGGCCCGCACACACTGCAGTTGGGTGGGATCAACGAGGGGCTCGCGGTGGACCGGGTGGTGCTGACGAACGACTACTCCTGGCAGCCGCCGGGGGCGCAGAACTACTACTGAGAGGAACCAGGTGTCTCCCATGATGCTACGCATGATCGTCGTCGTACTGGCGGCCGTCGCCGTCATGACCGAGGCGTGGGCGCAGGATGCCTTCGTCCAGCAGCGGGGAGAGCTGGCGCACCGCAAGCGCCGCATCATCCTCAACAACGATGGCTGTGATGTGCTCTACTACCCCAAGAACCTGGACCTCACGGTGGAGAACGCGCTGTCTCTGCGAACCTCGCCGCTCGCCGGCTCGCAGGTGGATACCATCTTCTACTGCCCGATCAGCTCCGGCTTCAGCTACTTCACCTACAACACCAAAGTGGGCACCGTGCTGGAGCACAACGTCCTCGACGGGCGCAACGCCACGCGTGACCTGATCAACCTCGGCACCGATGCGCTCAAGATGGTCGTCGACTTCGGCAAGCAGAAGAACATCGAGGTCTTCTGCTCGATGCGGATGAATGACACACACGATGCCGCCCACACGCCGGACAAGCCCTACCCGCTGTTCCCGCCGCTCAAGTCGCAGCACCCGGAGTGGCTCATCGGCACGCTCGAGAACAAGCCGCGCTTTGCGCCGTGGAGCGGTGTGGACTACACGCACCCCGAGATCCGCGACCTGGCGTACCGCTTCCTCGAGGAGATGTGCCGCAGCTATGACATCGACGGGATCGAGCTGGACTTCCTGCGCCACTGCAGCTACTTCAAGTCGGTCGCTTACGGCGGCACCGCGAGCGACGCCGAGCGCGACATGATGACCGAGCTCGTGCGCCGCGTCCGGACGATGGCGGACGCGGAGGGGCGCAAGCGGGGCCGGCCGATCCTGATCGCGGTGCGCGTGCCGGACTCCGTGGACTACTCCCGCGCCGTCGGCCTCGACATCGAGCGCTGGCTGCAGGATGGGCTGGTCGACCTGTTGATTGCCACCTGCTACTACCAGCTCAACCCCTGGGAGTACCTGGTGAGCCTGGGCCACAAGTACAATGTCCCGGTCTACCCGTCACTGAGCGACTCGCGGGTCAGGGGCAACACCCCGCCCTACACCCGCGGCTCGCGGCAGACCTATCGCGCCCGCGCCGCCGAGGCCTGGCAGGCGGGCGCCGACGGCATCTATCTGTTCAACTTCTTCGACCCCAAGGCCCCCATGCTGAAGGAGATTGGCGATCCGAAGGCCCTCGCCACCATGGACAAGACGTACTTCGTCACCACCCGCAACTACACGCCGAACATGTACCTGAGCGAGGGCGTGCGCTTCCAGAACGTCCCCGCGCTCACCCCGGACAACCCGTGGAGGATCAGCGCAGACAAGCCGATCACCGTGCCGATCATGCTGGGCGAGGAGTCGGCGAACGCCTCGGTCAAGCTGTGCCTGCTGACGGCCGGCCCGACCGCGCCGGAGGCGGCCCTCAACGGCACCGTGCTCGGCGCCGCCGCCCGCGCGGGTGCCTGGTGGCAATATGCCGTTCCCGCAGCCACCATCAAGCCCGGGCGCAATGAGGTCACCATCAAGGTTGCCGCCGCGACGCCCGACAGCGCGGCATGGGACGTGATCTGGGAGGGTGAGAAGAAGCCGGCGCCGCCGTGGAGTGTGGACCACCTCGGGAAGAACCTGATCGCCGAGGCCAGCGACGGCGCCCTGCTCGTCGCCGACCGTGGCGTGGAGAACGGCGACTACATCTACTTCTCGTACGCGTGGAACTCCGACCCGGCCCGCGAGACCGTGGCCGAGGTACAGGCGAAGGTCGTGTCAGGCCTCAGCAGCATCATCTTCAGCAATGGCGTCACCTGTGACCGACTGATCCTGAACCCCGGCGAGGTCCACTGGTACAGCACGCGGCAGAGCTATGCCATGAACACGACAGATGACTTCCACACCTACCGCATCGTGCTGAAGGGTCAGGACATGGCCCTGCAGGTGGATGGGAAGATGGCCTTGGAGGCGCGCGGCAAGTTCACGGTGCCCTCGCCGGCCGGGCGCAATGCGCTGCAGTTCGGCGCGGCGAGCAGCAATGAGGTGGGGGAGACCCTGTGGAAGTCCGTGAAGCTGCGCACCGGCGCCTCGTCGGTCTTCGACGTCGTGATCGCGGTTGGCTACCCGAAGTGAGGGGGGCCTTCATCCTCCCGTTCGGACTCGGTAGGTGCGCAGGCAATACGCCGGCACGCTCGCCGGGGACCGGGACGCCGCCGCTGCTTTTTGGCCAGCCCGTCGGCGGCCGCACGAACCCGGCCTCGGGGCGGGTGTCATCCTGAGGAGCGAATGCGGCTTCGCAGAAGCCGCAGCGACGAAGGATCAC
>CAZIWQ010000930.1:0-3002 GCA_964542355.1 uncultured Armatimonadia bacterium | reverse complement strand
CGGCGCGTTGCGCACCATGATCGACCTGTACTCGGCAACCTGGGACGAACGCTACCTCAAATTCGCGCGCAAGTCGGCGGAGCTGTGCTACGCCAACCAGGACAAGGATGGCGTCGTCCGCCACGATGACGTCTACATGGCTCCCGGGTTCGTGCGCTACTACCAGGCGACCGGCGATGAGCGCATGAAGAACCTGTTCCTGAGCTCGATGCGCTACCAGGCGAAGGTCGGTCGTGATGACAGTGATCCCCGCTCGTTCGGCTTCTACGGGCTGTCGCTGGCCTACTTCTTCACCGGCGATGCCGGCTTCCTGCCATGGGCTGAGCGCTGGCGGCGGGAGTATCTCCAGTCCGTGCAGGATGTCGCGGATCCCACGCACCGGGGCGAGGCCCGCGGCAACTGGGAGTACTGCTACCACACCATGCACCAGCTCTACATGCCGTACTACCTGCAGGCGCTGGCGACGCTGGACCAGCCCGTGCAGCCGGTGGCGCTGGACAGTGCCGTCACCAGTGGCGATGTCCTGCTGTGGCGCGACAGTACTCAGCCGCTCACCGCCACCGTGGAGTGGCACCTGTACGATACCCGCTACTGCAGCGGCGTGGCCATCAAGGACTTCGACCGGTATCTGAAGCGACGGCCCACGAGGCCGCGAGCGGTGATCCGGGATGCGCAGGGGCACGAGGTGGCCGCGGTGGGCCTGGGGACGGCGGCGGGGGCGGCGCCGAGTCTGAACCCCGAGCTGCGCACGACCGGCAGCGATGCCCGCAGCGGCAAGGTTGTGCTCAGCGCTCCTGCGGGGCCCGCAGGGATCTACCGCCTGGGCCTTGCCGACACCGATGGGCTCCACTTCAAGCTGCGCGTGGCTGCCTGCAGCCTGCAGAAGTGGGCCTATGACGCCACGGGCAGCTATCTGGCGGCGGCGGAAGGCTACTACTTCCCGGTGGGCGCACAGGCGGAGAGCTTCGACCTCGGCTTCAAGACTCTCGCCCTGCGCAAGCAGGTGCAATACACGCTGCTCGATCCGGCCGGCCAGGTGGTGCGGCAGGAGACCCTGGACCTCGGCGCCACCCCGCCGCCCAACTACACCGTCTGGCAGGTACCGGTGCCAGCCGCCGCGCGCGGGAAGCTCTGGCAGTTGCAGGTCAGCCCCGTGCAGGCGGCCGTCGAGCAGACCTACCTGACGGTCGATGGCAAGCCCCTGGCCGTGTGGACCAACCCGCTCAGCCAGTTCCCCCTGGACCTGGCGCAGGTGGCCCCTCGGCCGGTCATCGCGGCGACTGAGCCATACGCCGGCGCGGGCGGCAGCCGACACATCGTGGCGGGGAAACCCCTGGAGATCCTCCGCGGCGCCGCGAAGGGCGATGGCGCCTATGAGAAGCTTGCCCCCCGCCAGGGCACCCTGGAGTTTTGGTTCCGCCCCGAGTGGGCACCTGACGATATCTCCGACCACACCATCGCCCGCTGTGGCAAGCTGAACCTCTATCGCCGCAGCCGCGTGGGCACCTATGTCGGCCTGAACGGGACCAGCCAGTCCGGCTTCGTCACGGAGCCGGGGGCCTGGTACCATCTCGCCGTGACCTGGGACGCCGGCGCCGCCGGTCGCGAGCCCCAAGTGCGCCTGTTCATCAACGGCGTGGACCTGACGGGAACGGTGCTCAGCGCGCAGAAGGAGCCGCTGGGCGACTGGTCGGCGGAGAAGCTCACCATCGGTGGGGAGGTCGGGTGCACCATCGATGACCTGCGGCTATCGCGCACGATCCGCTACACGAAGGACTTCGACCCCCCACGCCAGCTCGTTGCCGATGGCGACGCCCTGGTGAGCGACACGTACTGACGGCACGTAACACACAAGGAGATGTGACCATGCTTACGGCGGACAAGGTCAAAGCCCAGGCACGCACGCTGGGGGCGGATGCGGTCGGCATCACATCCATGGATCGCTATGAGGGTGCTCCGTTGCAGATGGACCCCCGGCAGATCATGCCGGAGGCCAAGTCGCTGATTGCGATGGCCTTCCGGGTCAACCGCGGGAGCCTGCGCGGCATCGAGGAGGGGACGTTCTTCTCAAACTACTCCTCGATGGGCTATGGCGGCCTGACGTACCTGTACATGCCGCTGGTGGTGATGAACCTCGCGAAGTACATCGAGGACGACGGGTACGAGGCGATCCCGTACGGGCACCAGAGCGACTGGCGCGCGATCGACAACGTCGGGGTTCCCCGTGCCGGCTACAGCCGTGCGGTGCGGCCCGGTCAGGCGATCCCGGACGTCATGGTCCATCTGCGGATTGCGGCCTACCTCGCCGGACTGGGCGAGATCGGCTTCAGCAAGGTCTTCCTGACACCGGAGTTCGGGCCCCGGCAGCGGATCGGGATCGTGCTGACGGAGGCGGAGCTGGAGCCGGACCCGATCTACGCCGGGCCGCCGCTGTGCAACCGCTGCATGGCGTGTGTGAAGGACTGTCCCGGCGGCGCAATCAGCAGCACCGAGACGGTGAAGGTGACGCTGGCCGGGCACGAGGTGGAGTGGGCCAAGCTGGACTGCAGCATGTGTGCCACTGCCTTCCGCGGCGGGGAGTACGTGCCGGAGGGTGAGACGGGAAGCTACATGGACGGGCAGACTAACATCCGGCCCAGCAACATCAGCCCCTTCTACCACAAGCCGCGCAATCTGTACAACACGGGGGAGGCCGTCTGCGGCGGGCAGGGGTGCCTGCGGGCCTGCATGATCCAGCTTGAGAAGCGCGGAGTGCTGCACAACAAGTTCCACCGCGAGTTCCGCCGCCGCGCGCCGTGGAAGGTGGACTGGACAAGCGAGCCGCCGTCCGCCGAGGCGGGGGAGAGCAAGTAGGGGCCGGGCCGGTCCCGCAGCCCACCCGGTACGCCCGACACTCTTGTCGGGCATGGTTCGCGGCCCACCCGGTACGCCGGACAGGAGACCGCGCCGTGTGCGGTCGCCGCGTAGGTCGAGCGTCCCGCTCGACACGCCTCCCCGCCGAC
>CAZIWQ010000929.1:0-3004 GCA_964542355.1 uncultured Armatimonadia bacterium | reverse complement strand
GGCCGCTACGCCTCGGGGGCCGGCCGGATGTGGCCTTTTCGGCCGGACCCCCAGGCGTTGGTGATGCCGGACTCCATGTGTCCCGAGCAGCGCCTGTGTAGCGGCCGCTCGCCTACTTCCCCACCTGCCACGCCCAGAGCAGCGAAGCGCCGCTCATGTCGGTGATGCGCGAAGACACCCCGCCATGCGTCTTCGGGTTGAGCTTCTCGTGGATGTCCGGTCGATGTCCGGACAGCACGAGCCAGGCCCCATCGGGGCTGAACAGCACGTGGGCCGCAGTGATGTCCTTCGCGTCTTTGTACGGCAGAGCGCCGATCTGCGCTCCGGTACGGGCATCGTGGTAGCGGACCTCGCCGGAGTAGACGCCGGCCAGCGCGCTTCCGGCCGGGGTGAAGGTCCACGAGCTCGGCCACCCCCGACCCTCCATCGCGAAGACGCTCTCACACTTGGCCCCGCGAACGTCCCAGACTTCGGTGCAATTCTTGCCATCGAGCTTCCAGCGCGTGGCCATCCGAGCGCCGTCCGGGCTGAATGGCCCAATCCCCGCCGGCGTCAGGCGCGGATCGGCAACATATCCCTTCGCGGTCAGCGCGACGGCATCCCAGAAGCTGATGTGCGCAGGCAACTGCTCATTGCTGCTCGCGGGCACTACGAGCACGACCGTCTGTCGATCCGGGGCGAGCATCGCATCAGCAGCGAGGCCAAAGCGCGAGCGCGAGGGAGCTGGGGCCACCGGCACGGACTGCAATGCCTGGCCGGTCGTCGCGTCACAGGCGATCAGCGCTCGCTGGACTGGGTCGAAGATGAGCACTCTCCCGTCGGCCGCAAACCCGAGCGTGGCGCCCCTTGCCTGCATGGTCGCCAGGAGACGCCCTTCAGGGAACGACACAACCCCCGTCGTCGCTCCTCCGCCTGCCTGCGCGGCGCTGAAGCCCGTTGCCAGGAGACGACCGTCGGCGCTGAAGGCCAGGGGGCCAACCATGCCCCCCAGGTTCAGCACGGTCTCCTGCCCGTTATCGAGGTCCACGATCCTGATCCGCCGGGCCGTGCCGCCATTGGGGAAATACTCCATCCAGGCCAGCGCATGCGCACCCGGCACGAACGTGGGGGCTGCCACGTGAAGCCCGCCCAGCTTCCGTGCGGGGTCCCCGAGCCCCTGTTGAGCCGAACACGGCAAGCCCCAACTCATCCCCACCAGTGCCAGAGACCACGCCAGCGCAACCTGCGCCCGATCGAACTGTAGCCGCGTCATGCTTCGCCCTCCCTGGCCGGCATCATCCGAGACTGCCCGGTCCTTCGCCACCGCAGCGGGCCACGCCTCCTACGCTCCTACGCTCCCGCCGTCCCCCCGGCAGGTATTGGCGCGCACGCGACGAATGGACCAGCGAAACCAATGACCAGGGGGCGACCGCGATCATGAGCGCAGACAAGCTGATGTACATCGGCGGCAAATGGGTTGCGAGCAGTTCCGGCCAGCGGTTCGAGTCGGAGAACCCGGCGACGGGTGAGATCCTGGGGACGGTTCCGCGAGGCAATGCCGCGGACATCGATGCGGCGGTTGCCGCGGCGAAGGCAGCGTTCCCCGCCTGGCGCGACACCCCGCCCGACGAGCGCGGCCGCTGGCTGCTGAAGCTGGCCACCGCGCTGCGCAGCCATGCCGAGGAGCTGGCGCTCCTGCACGCGCAGGAGTGTGGTCACTACCTGGGCAAGGCGCGGGGGCTGGTCGAGTTCACCGCGCAGAATGCGGAGTTCCACGCCGGCCTGGCCGACAAGGCCCGCGGCGCCACCATTCCCACGGGCCCCGGCCGGCTCGCCATGACTCGCCTGGAGCCGGTCGGCGTCACCGGCCATATCATCCCCTGGAACTACCCGCTGTTCCTCATCACCCGCAGCGTCGCCCCCGCCCTCGCGCTCGGCAACACGGCGGTGGTCAAGCCGGCCGAGCAGACCCCGCTGATCACCCTCGCCTTCGCCGAGATCGTCGAGGAGATCGGTCTCCCGCCCGGGGTCTTCAACGTGGTCACCGGGTTTGGGGAGGAGGCCGGCGCCCCGCTGTCAGCCCACGGTGATGTGCGCAGCATCACCTTCACCGGGTCCGTCGCGACCGGGCAGCTCGTGATGCGAGCCGCCGCCGCGAACATGACGAAGCTGTGCCTCGAACTGGGGGGCAAGTCGCCGGTCATCATCTTCCCCGACGTGGATGCGGAGATGGCCACCGAGGTGGCCATGCAGGGGATCCTGTCGCGCTGCGGCCAGATCTGCATCGCGGGCTCGCGCTTCTTCGTGCACCGGGCGATCTATGACCAGGTGGTGGCCCGCCTCGCCGAGCGCTTCGCGCAGGTCAAGCTGGGCGACACGCTCGACCCGGCGACGGAGATGGGGCCGCTGATCTCCCGCGAGCAGTGGGAGCGTGTTGCGGGGTACGTGGCGCTCGGCAAGCAGGAAGGCGCCAGGCTGCTCGTGGGGGGCACCCGGCCGGATGACCCGCAGCTACAGCAAGGCCACTTCTTCCGGCCCACGCTCTTTGTGGACGTCACCAACGACATGCGGATTGCCCGGGAGGAGATCTTCGGCCCGGTGCTCTGCGTCCTGCCGTGGGACGATGAGGAGGAAGTGATTCGGCAGGCCAATGACAGCCCTTATGGTCTCGCGGCCGTGGTGTGGTGCAACGATACGACGAAGGCGATCCGCACGGCGACACGCCTGGAGGCCGGGGGGGTCTTCGTCAACGAGTGGCTCGCGGAGGACTTCAAGGCCCCCCACGGCGGCTACAAGCTCAGTGGCATTGGGCGCGAGGACGGCTTTGAGTGCGTCCCGCATTACACCGAGGTGAAGCACATCGCCATCAGTCTGGTGGACCGCAAGCCGGAGAACTGGTGCGATGCGCCGCTGTAGCGCGGACACCCAATGACCACCGCCAGGCCAGCGCGGCGCGTAGGCCGACCGTCTCGACGCCGCTGTTTTTCGCGTCGTTCCGCCTGCCTGTCATCCTGAGCCCAGACCG
>CAZIWQ010000928.1:0-3005 GCA_964542355.1 uncultured Armatimonadia bacterium | reverse complement strand
GCACGCACGTCACGCCGGACGAGGACGGCTGCATCGCGGTGGCCCTGCCGCCCGACTGGGCGGCAGTGGTGGTGTGCGACTAACTACCTCTCCAGCACATAGCACTTCGCCTGCAGCCCCTCGAGCGTGTCGGTCAGCTCCTCGCCCTTGAGCTGCCCCGGCGTACCGCCAAGGTCATCGCGCGCCACGCCCGTCTGCCGGGCCCCCGGCAGCTTCATCGTCACCGGCCGCGCGTCGTACTGAGGGTTCACGACCAGCAGGTACGTCTTCCCGTCGCGGGTGTACGGCTTGCGCTGGACGATGATGTCCGGCGAGACGGCCACGGGGCGGAGTGCGGCGTAGGGCGCGGTCCAGGTCTGCTCCCGCGCCCCCAGCTCCTTGAGCACGCCGGTCATCTGCTGCCAGAACTCGGGGAACTCCCGGGCGAGGTTCACTCCGCGAATCGCGCCGTTGTTGTAGTAGCTATCATCGAAGGCATAGTAGAGCAGCCCGCGCGCACCTGCCGCGAGGGCGAGGTAGCTCATGCACCTCAGCTCCGCCGCCGTCGGCAGCCGCGGCACCCCGTCCCGCGACTTCCCGGCATCCGAGACCGCTCTCGTCGTGTAGCACTGCAAGGCCACCCACACCGGTTTGCGGTCAAACACCGCCCCCACCGCGCCCGCCGTCCAGCGCACGACGTTCTCCAGCTCGGCACGCGGCTCGCGGCCGATGGGGTAGGGGTCGGTGGCGTAGATGTCGCAGGCGGGGGCGTAGCGCAGGAACTCGCCGGGCTTGTTCTGCAGCAGGAACTGCGGGTGGGTCGGGTCATACTCAGCGAGAGTCTCATACGCGCGCAACAGGTCGTCAGGCGACTGCCCCGCTCCTCCGGGCTCGTCGGCGACGTACCATGTGAGCAGGTCGGGGCTGCCCTGGTAATGCTCGCAGATCGCCTTCGTGATCCCGCCGAGGCCCACACTCTTGAGGCCCACCTGCCCGCACTTCTCGACATAGCCGACGCCCTCGGTCGGCGGCGTGCGGCCCGGCGGGAAGGTCGTAGTCCAGGAGAAGGCGAGGTTGCAGCCGCCGTCCTTCACCGTCTGCAGGTCGGGCGGGCGGACATGGTAGGCGCCAAGCGGGAAGAAGGGCTTGCCGTCGAGCAGCGTGACATTGTCGGGCGTGAAGCCGATCGTGCCGGTCGGCGGCGTGAAGTGGAACTTGCGCTCGACGAGCACCTCCGGCGGGCCTTGCGGGTGGTAGGCACTGACCGTGGCGACATAGTCGCCGGCCCCGAGCTTCGGCGCCGGGACCGTCACTCCCTCGGGCAGCGCTTGCGGCGCAAGCGCGCGATCCTCGACAACGATCTCCCCTGCCGCACTCCTTACCGTCAGGCCATAGGCCGTCACCGGGTTCTCCGGCGCCGACATGAAACCCGAGCCGACGAGAAAGGCGGACTGGTAGCGCAGGAGGTGCAGATAGACGTTGCTGCGCCAGCGATGGCCGAAGGTCTGGGCGCGGTTGCTCAGGCTGATCTCGTCAATCGCCCCGACAAGTTTCTCATCACCGCCCGCATAGCTGCGCGCCCAGAAGGCGTTCAGGGACTGGTTGATGTTCATCGGCGAGCCGGGCGCCACGTCGAACTCGGTGTCCAGCTTGCCGTTGACGAAGATGCCAATCTTGCGGCTCGGCCCATCATAGACGAGTGCCACGTGGGTCCACTCGTTGAGGGGGATCGGCGTCTGCCCGAGCAGGTGATTGGGCTGCGAGCCCAGATGCACGCCCACGTACAGGACGCCGGTGGTCTTCGTCCCCGGTCGGACGGTAAGGCTCGCGCCGCCCAGATAGCCGATCGTGTCGGCGGCCCAGAACGGGATCACGTTGGTCGGTAGTTTGTCGAGCTTGACCCAGCACTGGAGGGTGAGCTGGTCGGTGATCTGCGGGAAGGGGCCGGGCGTAGTGATGTTCCCGTTGCCTTCGCCCCAACGCAGGGCCTTGCCGAACTTGCCGTCCACCCAGGTCGCGCCGGTCACCTTGCCGTCGTGCTTGCTCGGGGAAGCATCGGCGACCGTCTCCCCCTGGCCCTCATCGCAATGCCAGAGGAGGACGGTGGCGGCGTCAGCGGCCGGCGGGGTAGTGGGCGCCTGGGCGAGGGCCAGGCCGGCATACACCATGGCTGCGGTCAACAGCATAGTCCGCATCACTCTCACTCCTTCTGTCTGCACGGGTGTGAGCTTCGTCGTCGGGGGGGGCGAACAGCCCGGGCGCAGGTCCGACTCATGGGCACAAGACCAGCCGCCTCCGGTTCCGGAGGCGGCTGGTGTGGTTACGGGGAGGCGTGTCATATCAGTCGTTCGCGGGGGTCCAGTCGGCCTGCCTGCTCTTCTGCATCCACTTGGCGTGGCCGTCGCAGAAGCCCCAGTTGGCCCCGTCGTTGTGGATCTTGTAGATGCTGCCGATGCCGTTGGCGCTGCCCCAGTCGGTGTCGGCGACGCCGTTGAGCTCCGAGTCCCTGCTGTCCACGATCCAGAAGGTGGTGGCGGGGGCCTCGATGCTCCCCATGGCGATCCCGTTGCCGGCACCCATGCTGACATAGATGGCGTTGACTGCGTAGCAGAGCAGCGCCGGATTGGCCAGACCGGGGGGGCGGAGGGTGGTGTACGTCCCAGGCGAACCGGCGGAACTAGGGCACAGCGTGATCTGGCTGTTCTTCACGTACGGCTGGATAACATCGTACCACCAGTACAGCGCCACACCGGCAGGCATGTACGAGTAGTTGTAGACCATCCGCTCGTCGTAGTCCTGGGCGTACATGAGCGCACCCAGCGTCAACTGCTTGATGTTCGACAGGCAACTGCTTTGCCTCGCCTTCTCGCGGGCCCTCGCGAACACAGGGAACAGGATCGCAGCGAGGATGGCGATGATGGCAATGACAACCAGCAACTCGATGAGCGTGAAACCACGTCGCATGGGGGAATCGCCCTCTCCAAAGGTATGCTCGACCTCCTCTATACTATACCACTGAAGACGTG
>CAZIWQ010000927.1:0-3010 GCA_964542355.1 uncultured Armatimonadia bacterium | reverse complement strand
GTGCTCGACTTCGACATCAGCCGCAACATCGACCGGCTCGCGACGCTCCTGGGCAAGTATGTCGCCCGCCGCGAGGACGCCGACCCACCGGCCGAGTGACGTCGCCGTTCGCCAGGGGACACCGCCTACCCCCCTTGCCCCCCTCCCCACGGGGAGGGGGGAATGAGACAGCCGTCAGGGATGTGCTCTTGCCGTTCCCCCCCCTTCCCGTGGGAAGGGGGGGTAGGTCGCCGTTGCCGAATGCCGGCCGTTCCCCACTCTCTCATCTCGGAGCCACCATGGTCGAGCACGACACCCGGGCCGAAGACCAACGACGATCCGACGAAGCTTCCGATGCACGCGCCGGACGCCAGATGAGCATCGCCGCACTCATCGTCACCGTGTTCCTGACAGTCGGCAAGTTCATGGGGCTGGGGAAGGAGATGCTCCTGTCCAGCCTCGGGGCCGGCCGCCACACCGATGCCTTCAAGCTCGCCTACAACAACGTCATCTTCCTGATCTATACGAAGGTCGAGAAGCTGATGCGGCCGACATACCTGCCCGAGTTCGTGCGGGTGCAGCGCGAGCAGGGCGAGGCGGCTGCCTGGAATCTCGCCAGCGTGATGACCGGGTTCCAGTTCCTACTGCTGGGTGTGCTCGCCGCCGGCTGCATGCTGTTCGCTCGCCCGATCCTCCTGCTGCTGGGGCCCGATCTCGCGGGCTCGCCGGCCGATCTCGCGCGTGGCGTCACGATGCTACGCATCATGGCCCCGGCGCTGCTCCTGTTCTCGCTCTCCGTCATGCCCGAGCTCACCCTCCACGCCTACAAGCGCTTCACGCTCCCCGCCGTGGCGGAGGCCGCCTTCCGCACCGGGGTCGTCGTGCTATTCGTGCTGCTGGTGATGATCCTGTGGCCCTCGCGCTCGCCGGATGCGGTGTATGCGGTGGCATGGGCGGTGCTGTTCGGCGGCTGCCTGCGCTTCCTGCTCCAGTTGCCGGGCCTGTGGGGCAAGCTCCGTCTCTTCCGGTTCACGGCGGACCTCGTCCACAATGCCAACGCCCGCACAGTGATCGGCCTGATGCCGCCGGTAGTGATGGGCCTGGTGTTCTCGAGTATCCGGTCGCTGGCCGATGGTCGCTTCGCCAGTAGCATCGGCGAGGGGACGTATACGTGCCTCGACTTCGCCCGCCGCATCCCGGACATGCTGCTCCAGACGCTCGCGTTGGCGGTGAGCTTCGTCGTCTACCCGTTCCTGTCCGAATGGGCGCTGCGGGGCGAGAAGGACAAGATGGCCGACGCCCTGGTATCCACCACCCGTGCCATGGCGTTCATCTTCGTCCCCACCAGCGTCGCGCTGATGCTCGTCTCGCTGCCGGTGATCCGGCTGATCTATCTGCACGGCCAGTTCACGCCCGAGCAGTCCGAGCTGTCTGCGCTGGGTGTGTACTGGTATGCTCCGGGCCTGTTCTTCGCCTCGATGGACGCCGCCATCAACCACTGGTACTTCGCGTTCAAGGACACCACTACGCCCAATGTGATGGGGGCCGCGTTCGTGGTGGTGCACGTGGTGATCAGCTACCTGGGCGTCTACCAGGTCGGGGTCACGACGCGCCAGAAGCTGTCCTGGGTGGCGGCCGCGCTGACCATCAGCAAGAGCGGGAAGGTCATCGCCCTGTATGCTTTGCTCCGCAAGCGGCTCGGCCACATCGACCGGGCCGGCGCGCTAGCGTTCTGCGTGAAGCTGGCAGCATGCGTCGCCCTCATGACCGTTGCGGTGTGGGGCCTGGAGCGCCAGCTTGCGCCGGTGTGGGATGTCTGGAAGCCGCCGATGGGTGGTCTGAAGGTCACCGCGCTGGTGAACACGGGAGTCAACTCCGCGGCCGGGGCGATCGTGTTCCTCGGCGCCGCCGCGGCCCTCCGCATCGAGGAGATCGGCATCGTGGGGCAGGCCTTCCGCAAGGTGTGCCAGAAGGTCGCCGGGAAGCTGGGACGGAGCCGTGGCGAATGAACGCCTGCGCGTAGTCGAGGTCCTGGAGGCTGCGGCCGGCGGGACCCGCAAGCACCTGCTCGAGTTGTGCCAGGGCCTGGACCCCGCGCGCTTCGAGCTCCACGTCCTGATCTCCCCGCGGCGCGACCCGGCCCCGCAGCTCACGCATGAGCTCCTGGCCCGGGCCGGCGTGCAAGTCACCTCCATCCCGATGCGGCGCGGCCTGTCTGTCGCGGCCGACCTGCACTGCGTCCGGCTCATCGAGCAAGCGCTGCGCCGGGTGCAGCCGCATCTCGTGCACACTCACAGCTCCAAGGCCGGCTTCCTCGGCCGCCTCGCCGCCCTCCGGGTCCCCGGGCCCGGGATCATCCACACCCCCCACGGCTTCCCGTTCCTGATGGACGCGCCACTTCCGGTGCGAGCACTCTACCGCGGCGTCGAGCGCGCCCTGGGCCGGCGCAGCGATCGCATCATCGGGGTCTGCGAGAGCGAACGGCTGCTGGCCATCGCGACGCGGATCGCGCCGGCGGAGCGCTGCGTCACCATCGAGAACGGGATTGACTTCGCGACCCCCTCGCCGCGGCCGCGTCCCGAGCGGCTGGAGCTCCTGGGCCTGCCCCCCGACGCGCGCGTCGTGCTGTGCGTGGGCGACCTGCGCCCCCAGAAGCGACACACGCTGGCGGTGGCCGCGATGCCCGCAGTGCTACGGGCCGAGCCGAGAGCCTACCTCGTGATCGCCGGCGAGGGACCCGAGCGGGGCCGACTGCAGGCGCTGGCCGCCGCGGTCGCCCCCGGGCGGGTGCAGCTTCTGGGCCCGCGCGACGACATCCCCGAGCTCCTCGCCGGCTGCGATGTGTTCTGCCAGCCGTCGGCCTGGGAGGGGTGCCCGTACGCGTTGATCGAGGCGGCAGGAGCATCCTGCGCGCTGGTCGGGTACGACATTCCCGGCGTCAGCGACATCATCCGCGATGGGGTCACCGGGTGGTTGGTGCCACGGGGGTCACGTGCCGCGATGACCGCGGGGCTGGCGGGGGCGCTGGGGG
>CAZIWQ010000926.1:0-3014 GCA_964542355.1 uncultured Armatimonadia bacterium | reverse complement strand
CCGTAGGTCGCATAGTACTGGCCCTTCGCACTGGGGCACTGCCAGATCTGGACGTTCTTGATGTACGGGCCGACGTTGTCCTGGAGGTAGATGATGTTCGGGGCGGCGTTGTAGGGCGCGAGCAGCGGCATGGTCTCATCATAGTCCTGGATGTACATGTGGACGGAGAGCCCGAGCTGCTTGAGGTTGGACTGGCACGACGCCTGGCGGGCCTTCTCCCGCGCCCGCGCGAACACCGGGAACAGGATCGCCGCCAGGATTGCGATGATCGCAATGACCACCAACAACTCGATGAGCGTGAAGCCTTGCCTTCTGGCCACCGGATTCAGCCTCCCTCGGATGGTTACCACGAGACCCACCGCGAACCTCGCACTGCCCGTGGGTGGGCCCTCCGAGCCCTTCAGAGCGCTCGGCGCGCGCCACCGAAGCGAAGCGACAGGTCCTGCGGGGTCGTCTCCACTGCACCCCCAGCGCTGGTCTGTGCATGACCGCACAGCCTCTGCCGTGCCGTCGGCGCCCATGATACGTTGGCCCGCGACGCGCTGTCAACCGGAGGCCGGTACCCGCGTCCGGCGCTGTCGCCGCAGGCGAATGGAACTCAGAGGGCGGGAGATTTGTCCTTTTGTCTGTGGGGAGCAGGTGCTTTGGTCACCGACACGGAATAGGACCCCCCTGTGGCTGCAGCCACAAGCCGCGGTCAGCTTGACCGCGGCACAATCCGCTTGGAGGCAAGTACGATGAAGGCGCGCAAGGGTTTCACGCTCATCGAGTTGCTGGTAGTCATCGCGATCATCGCGATCCTGGCCGCAATCCTCTTCCCGGTCTTTGCCAGAGCACGGGAGAAGGCCCGTCAATCGTCTTGCTCATCGAACCTGAAGCAGATCGGCATCGGGGTCCACATGTACGCCCAGGACTACGACGAGCGGCTGCCGAACGCCGCGATCCTTTCGGGAGCAGCGATCTACACGTTCAACGAAGTCCTGGATCCCTACATCAAGAACACCCAGATCTGGCAGTGCCCGAGCAAGCAGGGCTCCGTCACGCTCAGCGGGCTGGGGAAGGCGAACGTGAGCTACTCCGTCGACGTCGGCACCGCGATGCCCTCCGGCTCCTACCGGCTGTTCGGCGCGCCGCCGGCCGGCACATTCTCGTGCACGTTGGGCCAGATCCTCGCACCCGCCGAGCAAGCTGGTGCGTGCGATGCTATCGGCGATGTGCCTCTGACCTTCGCCCTGACAGTGAACGAGGACCCGCGCCACAACGACGGCTGCAACTACATGTTCATGGACGGGCACGTCAAGTGGGACCGGCCGGAGAAGGTCGCGATCGCGCTGCATTAGTCGCCCTTCATGCCGCAGACACCAACGGGGCCGCCTGCACCTCCCGATCCGCGGAGACGTGTGGCGGCCCCGTTGTCGTTCTTGCCCCTGCACGGTCGACCGACACGGCCCGCCGAGCCTGTCGTGGCCGTGCCCCTTGCAGTCTCATCCCCCCTGACGTATCGTAGAGGACCGCGGCCAGGCCCTCGCACCCCCGCTCTGAGGTGACATGCATGACGGCATCGAGCTGTGGCTCGACCTGCGACCACTACTTTCGGCGCACGCCCGCCCCGGCCCGCATCGGCTTCTTCAGCCTGGGACACTACCTCTACTGGCCCCAGTTCGAGGGCCTCCAGGAGCAGCTCGCCGCCTATCATGCCGACTTCGCTCAGCACCTGCGCGCACTGGGGGCCGAGGTGGTCGACGGCGGCATGAGCGACAGCCCGAGCCGGGCCTGCGCGATCGGCGACATGCTGCAGCGCGCCGACGTGGACCTGCTGGTGGCGTTCCTCGCGACCTATACCCCCTCGGCCGACACGCTCCCCATCGTGCAGCGCACACGCCGCCCGATCGTGCTCGCGGCGCTGCAGCCTGCCGCAGCGCTCGACTACCCGCGCGCCACCACCTACGCACAGCTATGCAATGACAACATCACCAGCCTGCCGGAGATCTGCGGTGCCCTGCGGCGCGCGGAGGCCGACATCGCCGATGCGGTGGTGGGCCGGTTGTACGACGATGCGCGCGCGTGGGGCCGTCTCGCAGAGTGGGTCGATGTGGCTCGCTGCCTGCACATCCTGCGCCGGGGGAAGCTCGGCCTGCTCGGGCACGTCTACGAGGGCATGCTGGACATGAACTCCGACCCGACAATGGTGGAGGGGCTTCTGGGGACGCATGTGGAGCACCTCGAGCTCGACGACCTCCAGGTGCTGGTGGCGGGCATCGCCGACGGCGAGGTCGACGCCCACGTGGCCCTGATCCGGGAGCTGTTCCACTTCCCGCCCCCGGGCAGCGACCCGATCGCGGGTCCGGTGGACGAGGCGGAGCTGCGCTGGGCGGCGCGCGTCGCCCTCGGGCTCGAGCGACTGGTGGCCGACTTCTCCCTCGACGGGCTGGCCTACTACTACCGGGGACTGGCCGACAATGCCAACGAGCGGCTGGGCTGCAGCTTCGCCATCGGCAGCTCCCTGCTGACGGGCCGCGGGATCCCGATTGCCGGTGAGCTGGACCTCAAGAACTGCCTGGCAATGCTCATCATGGACCGCATCGGCGCCGGCGGGTCGTTTGCCGAGATCCACCCGATCGACTTCGATGGCGACTTCGTGCTGGTCGGCCACGACGGGCCCCACCATATCGGGATCGCTGAGGGCAAGCCGGTGTTGCGCGGCCTGACGGTCATGCACGGCAAGCGGGGGCGGGGGCCGGGGGTGGAGTTCGCCATCCGTAACGGCCCGATCACGCTGCTCGGCCTGACCCAGACGGGAGCCGGCAGGTTCAAGTTCGTGGTGGCGGAGGGCACCTCGGTCTCCGGGCCGATCCCCGCGACCGGCAACACCAACACACGGGCCCGCTTCCGGCCCGATGTCCGCACCTTCCTCGAACGGTGGTGCCTGGAAGGGCCGACCCATCACTTCGCCCTCGGGGTCGGCCACCGCGCCACTACCCTCGAGCGTCTGGCGAAGGTGCTTGGCGTCGAGT
>CAZIWQ010000925.1:0-3014 GCA_964542355.1 uncultured Armatimonadia bacterium | reverse complement strand
CCCGCCCCTACCTCCCTGTGAGCTGCTCGATGAGCTCGCCGCGGACGGCCTCCAGCTCCGACCACGAGCGCGTGTAGTCCTCCACGCCACGCACTGCCTTGCGCCCCACGGCCTCCATCTGCTGTTGGGCCTGCGCCCGGGTGCGGCCCCGCTGCATGAGGGCGTCGCGCACCATGAACATCAGCTCGCAATCCTCCAGGCCCTCGCGCTCCGCCTCGTACCGGAGCGAGCTGTTGGCCACGGCGCGGTGCGCCGGCCAGCAGATGTACTGGTCGCCGGGTGAGTCGAGGCTGCTCAGGGGGATCGACCAGTGGTTCAGCGCCCAGTGCAGGTACCCCTGGCTGTCGTCGAGGGCGTTGAGCCAGTGCAGCACGCGCGGCTTGATTGCGTGGCTGTCGATCATGCGGTTCGGGAACTTCCCCTGGGGCACCCAGGCCACGTAGAACCACACCTCATTGCCCGCCGCCTGCGCCGTGCGGTACTCGCCGCGCCACTTGGCGAAGTAGTTGACCTGGGGCACCCAGATCTCGAGCGCCCCTGCGAGGTCGGGCACGTGGATGGCATCGATGCGGCGCAGGCGGGGAGCGGCCTGCTTCACCCGCGCCGCCAGTTGCCGGTAGCTTGCCACGTTCACCGGAGTCGGCTCGTCGGCGACGTGGACACAGAAGCGGTCCACCAGCCCCAGCTTCTCGATATGCGCCTGCAATGCGGGCAGCAGCTCCACAGCATCGAGCCGGGGCAGCGCATCGCCGGTCGTCAGGCTGCGCACATAGTGCGTGTGCGAGGCCATCGTCGGGCACTCCCACTGTCCCGTGCTGCGCGCGCCGATGTGGCTGAGACAGAAGAGCTGATCGACCCCCGCCGACTGGAAGGTGCGGACATAGCGGTCGAAGTCGGAGAAGTCATGGACGAGTGCGTCGTCGGTGCCCCGCCAGCTACGCACCAGGTCCCATGGCACGACGACCACCCGCTGGTGGTGGGCCCGCATGAGTTGCCCGAGCCGGTATAGAACGCGCCAGCCGTCGGCGGAAGACCGATCCACCCCAAACTGCTTGCACGGCGCATCCCACGAGAACCAGTAGACGAAGGGCATGCGCACGGGGTCGGGCAGGGCGACCGGCTCCACACGGACGGTGAAGCGGAACTCGCTGCGCCCTTGCTCACTCTCGATGTACCCTTGCCCCTCATACTTGCCCGGTCGGGCATCGCGCGGCGCGGTCACGCGGATGTAGATCGGCTGGGTGATCTCGCCCGGCAGGTCGCGCGTCAGGTCGTCGTTCAGCTCGTCGGGGTAATCGCCGGGGCCGGGCCAGACGAGCTCCTCGCGCGGCGTCGCCACGGAGTTCTTGTCAAGGCGCGCGTAGTTGACGAAGTGATACGCCAGCCAGCGTGTGTCGAGGCGCGACGCACCGTCGACATGGCGCAGGGCCTCGAAGGTCACGCGCACCCGGCGCAGGTCGCGGGCGGGCCGGACGACAACCTGAAAGCCTTTGGCCTGCCCGCGCATGAGCCGGAGCGCGAACGACTGCGACGCCCCCTGCGGACACACGGCCGAGCGCGCGATGTTGTCCGTCGGCGGCGCCGTCCACAGCGCCCCGCTCGCCAGGGCGGTCGCGGGACGAGGGAGGGTGACCTCCGCCCAGCCGACTCGCCCCCGGTTGCCGGCACTGTCCTCGCACCAGACCCCTACCGTGTCGACCGTGGCCGCGAACGGGAGGTCCTCACTCACCCAGGGCTGGGTGCAGTAGAAGGGGCGTGGCTCTCGATACAGGGGAGCCACCTCCACCGTGCGCAGTGTGGCTCCGGGCGCGTCGTCGGCGCCGGGGAGGCAGAAGTGGATGCGTGCCACGTCGCGGTCGAGGACATCCGGCGACCACTCGACGCGGGTGCCGGTGGGCGTGCGCTCGGCCGCGATCCATCCGGCTCGCGGCGCCTGGCGGTCACGCACCAGCGCTGTTGTCTCGGGTCCCAGGGGGGAGCACTGCTCGTCGGCATTGACCAGCCGGGCAGCCACGTGGTAGGTGCGGCCGCCGGCCAGCGACCGGACCATGCCTCGGCCCGCGTCGGAGTCCATCACGGCCGCGGGGACAGGGGTGGGCTGCCCTGCAAGCGGCTGCGCGGAACAGTACACGAGCACGCGCACGGAACCCGCCGGCAACGTCTCGCGGTCCCAGCGCACCAGCAGGCTCTCCTCTTCGCCATGTGGCGAGTGCACCGTCAGGCGCGGCGCCTGCGGCGGCGGCAGGCCGGAGGGGAGCCGCTCGAAGTGGATGTCGTCGAACCACGCGGTGCCGCTGGTGGGCTCGGAGGTGAGCAGGTCGAGATGCACGCTCCGGGTCTCCGGCGGTGCAGTGACTGTCGTTTCGAAGTGCTGCCAGTCGTGAGTGCCGGTGAGGCTGCCTGCCGTGTCCCCCCGCAGCCACTTGTTGTCGCGGCCGATCCACTCGCACAGGATCGAGGCCTGGGCCCCGGTCAGCTTCTCGCACTTGATCCAGCCAGTCACCTGGTAGCGTCCCGGGTAGGCGCTGCGCACCTGCATGGCGATGCCACGTTTCCCCTGCCCGACAAGCCGGAGTCCCTGGCTGCCGCCGCGCCCCTCTCCGCCAACGACCTCCAGCGTGCTCAGGCCACTGCCCGCCGGCTTGGAGTACCAACTGTGAGAGAAGCTCCACCCCCGGCTCCCTTGCTCGAAGTCGGCATTGGTGAGCAGGTTGCCGGTGCTCGCCATCGCCATCGCGCCCAGCATTGCACAGTACAGGAAGGCCACCGGCCATCACCTCGAGAAGCGCCGCCGCGGGCGCGAGTCCCAGCCCCGCGCCGAAGCGACAGTCTGCGCCTGGCACCGAGCTTTGCTTCGTGATGCGGCGGCAGACTCCTTCCGGGGTACGCCGCTGCAGAGAGGCCGGAGCCCGCAGCGCGGAACGGTCGCCGCGGAGGTCGAGCGTCTCGACGGCGCTGCTTCTTGGCCAGCCCGTCGGCGACCGCACGAACTCGGCCTCTGGGCCGATGTCATC
>CAZIWQ010000924.1:0-3021 GCA_964542355.1 uncultured Armatimonadia bacterium | reverse complement strand
TGTTGAGCGAGAGCACCGTGTCCACGGCGATGTCCTGCCGGGCGCGGGCCCCCACCAGGTGGTGGAGCATCCAGGGGTGCAGCCCGCCCCAGATGCAGCGGCGCTTGACGGCCAGGTGCTCACGGGTGACCACTGTGCCCGCCGCGATGTCGGCGCCGGAGACCACAAGCTTGCGCCGCGCGAACGCGCCTGCCGGTAGCTTCCCCTGGCTGTCGGCGACCAGGCTGTTGACGCCCTCGCCGAGCGACTGCTCGACAAGCCGCACCTTCCGCACCATGTCCTGCAGCGCGCTGATGTCGACGGAGATCGAGGCATCCGGGGTGTCCGGGTCATGGTTGAGGTTCAGGTGCTTGCTGATCAGCAGCCGCTCGCGGGCGGCAACCGCGTAGATCAGGTGGTTGCTGGTGGTGTGCTCGACGCAGCCGACAAGCGCTCCCCGCCCCGTGAAGGCGGCCTTGTAGGTATCCATCACTCGCAGATTGGCGGAGGCGTAGGCCTCTTCACGGTCGCCGCTCTCGAGCGTGGAGTGCAGGATGATGGGGCCCTGCGCGCCGGCCTCCTGCAGCCGGGTAACGGCGATCTCGACCTCGCCGAGAGTGGCGCCGATGTCGTGGAAGGTGATGGGGAGCCCGGTCTTCCCGGCCAGCTCGAGCAGGATCGGGTTCTGCACGTCATCGGAGTTGAGGTTGAGCATCGGCGCGCCGAGGGCGACGGCCAGCTCGAGGCTGGGCGGGTCGAGCGGCGTGTGGTAGAAGATGATGCCCAGCTCATCGGCCAGCGCGTAGAGCTGGGCCCACTCGTCGGGGGTCAGGCACAGGTCGTGGAGCACCTGGATCGGCTCGCCGTCGCACAGCACGTCGTCCCACTCGAAGGCATCGGGCTCCCACAGGAACATGTCGACCCCGTCGCAGCCCCCCTCGGCCGCGGCCCGCATCAGGACCTTGGCCTTCTCGACATCGCCGAGGTGGGAGCAGCCCACCTCCGCGGTCAGAAACACGGGCTCGCCATAGCCGAGCTTGCGGCCCTTGACTTCAACGGTACGCGAGACCACTGACAGTCACTCCTGTCGCTCTATCACACGGTACGCTCGCCGCGGTCGAGCCGGACACCGAACCGCTGGCGGATCATTCGCTCGGCGGACAGCGCGGCGGTGCAACCCTCGGCGCAC
This sequence comes from uncultured Armatimonadia bacterium, assembly GCA_964542355.1. Classification (GTDB taxonomy): domain Bacteria; phylum Armatimonadota; class Zipacnadia; order Zipacnadales; family JABUFB01; genus CAZIWQ01. The sequence continues at coordinate 1,853 of CAZIWQ010000924.1, read as the reverse complement.
GCCACGACCATCTGCCGCACCTCTTTGCTGCGCACATCGCCCGCGGCGAAGACGCCCGGGAGGCTGGTCTGGCACAGCTCATCGGTCTTGATGAAGCCCTTCTCATCGGTCTCGAGGGCGCCGTAGAGGAACTCGGTGGCTGGCGCCGAGCCGCGCAGGTACAGGAACACGCCGGCGGCCGGCAGTGTGCGCTCGCCCTCGGGGGAGGTGAACACCGCCCCGCGAACGTCGTCGCCGCCCACGATCGTCTTGAGCCGCAGCCCACACGCGATGGCGACGTTGTCACGCGAGGCCAGGGCGGCCTGGAGGGTGTCGGCGAACGGGGACTTCGGTGCCGCGTTTACCAGGGACACGGACTTCGCGACCCCCGAGAGGGCGAGGGCCTCCTCCGCGGCCTGGTCGTCCTGGCCGATGACGAGCACGTCCTGGCCCCGGTAGAGCGGGCCGTCACAGGCGGCGCAGTAGCACACTCCCCGGCCCTGGAACTCCTCCTCCCCGGGGGCCCGGTGGGATGCCGCCATTGCGCCGGTGGCGATGATCACCGCCGCGGCGCGGTGGGGTTCGAGACCGGCAAAGACTGTTTTCGGCTCGCCGGTGAGGTCGACCCCGATGACGGCTTCAAGCACGTGCCGAGCGCCGGCAGCGAGGGCCTGCCGGTGGATGCGGGCCAGGATCTCGCGACCGGGTGCGGGCTCCACCTGCGCGGGGAAGTTGCCCACGATCGGTGCCGCGGCCATCATGCCACTGATCTCGGTCGGGCTCAGGATCTCGGTGTCCAGACCGGCGCGGGCGCCGTAGAGCGCCGCGGTGCAGCCCGCCGGCCCGGCCCCGATGATCGCGAGCTCGCACGTCAGGTCGCTGTCAGCCATCGCGAAGCCTCCCACATCAGCATAACCTTGCCGCACGTCGCCGCGGCCATCTCGTCGAACCCGCGCTGCGCCTCGGGATACGGGTAGGCTGCGGTGACCAGCCGCTCGAGGTCGAGGCCCTGGCGATAGAGGCGGAGCATCTCGGGGTATCCCCCCGGGTGCGCAACCCAGACCCCCATCAGGCTCAGGTTGCGGTGGGCGATCAGTCGCTGGGGGTCCACGGTCTTCCTCCCGCCCCCGACGACCATGACAACCCCCTCGGGCCGCGTAGCATCGATTGCCCAGTCGAGTGCGTCCTGGCGCCCGGCACACTCGAAGCAGCGGTCAGGGCCGATGCCATCGGTCATCTCCCGGAGCACGGCAACCATGTCGTCAGCCGCCAACGGGTCGATGGTGGCCCATGCGCCCATGCGCAGGGCCAGGCGGCGGCGGGCCTCGCTCGGCTCAACAGCAATCACGCGCGCCCCCCAGAACGACTGCAGCAGCACCATCCCCAGCCCTACCGGCCCGCATCCGAACACGCACGTGATGTCCCCCGGCTGCACTCCGGCCTGTGTGGCGGCGCCAAACGGCACCCCCAGGCCGTCGCCACACAGCAGCACCGCCATCGCCGGGGAGACATCGTCCGGCAGGCGCACGAGGCCGTGGGCGCGTGAAGTCACATACTGCGCGTGCGTGGCCGTGGGTGACTGCACGAGATCACAGAAGGTGTCCTGGCCGGCGCGACACCAGCGGCACCGGCCGCAGCCCTGCAGGGTCATCACACCGACGGGCTCACCCGCCCGCCATTGCGGGTGCCCGTTCGGGTCGGCAATGACCCCGGCCACCTCGTGCCCGACATTGATGGCGTGCCCGCCCTCGTTGCGGAACAGCCCCATCTCGCTGCCGCACACCCCGCTGGCCGTGACGCGCACCAGCACCTCGTCCGCTGCAGGAGTCGGGACCGGTAACCGCTCGATCGCAACGCGGCTGGTGCCGAGCATG
>CAZIWQ010000923.1:0-3026 GCA_964542355.1 uncultured Armatimonadia bacterium | reverse complement strand
GGCCGTCCCGCCCTGCGCGACCATCGGCGGAAGCCGACGAGCTCCCGGCCCGATCTCCCCAAAGCCCCCCCTGCGGTCGAGCTACGGCACACGGCATGCGGCCGAGACGCCCGCGCTCCCGGGAACGGCGTGGGGCAAGCCGCCCTCTGCTCCCGCGAACGCCTGGCTTGACACCAGACGCCCAACGCCATTAGTCTTGCGCTCACAGGCCGGGCGTAGATCACGTTCGGAGGGTCGACATGCCCACGCTCAAGGCTGCCGCCGCAACGACCGAGATCGTCGCCGACAATATCATGATCATCGCCGGGGGCATCCTCCCCACCACCTGCGGTGCTCAGGAGGCGCCGCTGCGGGCTACTGCCCTGCTCATCCAGGGCGATCAGCCCGTCTGTATCATCTCGTGCGATGTCATCGCCCTCACCCGTGACCTCGCCGACGAGGCGGCTCACGCGATCGCCGAGGCCTGTCAGCTCCCGTTCGACAACATCCTGATCGCGGCCACGCACACCCATCATGCCCCGGCGACAGTCACCGTCCACGGCTATCAGCGCAACGAGGAGTTCTGTCGGCGGGTGGTGGCGGCGGCCGTCGCTGCCGCCACCGAGGCCCGGGCGAAGATCGACGCCGCCGTCAATGAGCCCAACAGCCTGGAAGCCGAGCTGCTCTATTCCCTCGGCCAGGAGCACACGGTCGGCCAGAACAGCCGCTGGCACATGCTCGACGGGCAGATCGCGTGGACCGGCCACTCCCCGACCCAGGAGGTGCGCCCCTCCGGCCCCCACGACGTCGATCTGCCACTGATCGCGCTCCGCCGCCCCCTCGGCAGACCCGCCGTCGAGGAGACCCAGCCGCTCGTCGCGGCGCTGTTCTCCCACGGCACGCATAACATCGGGACCCGCGATACCCAGGTGGCGGTGCGCTCGCCCGGGTTCCTCGGCCTGGCGGCACAGGAGCTGGAGAAGACGCAGGGGGCTCCCTTCCTCTTCCTGGCCGGGGCCTTCGGCTCCAGCCACCGCCCGGAGCGTGTCGCGGCATACGAGGCGGTCACCCGCGTGGTCAACGCCGCCGACGAGGCGCTGGGGCGTCTCCAGCCGGCGCTCGTCGGCCCGATCGCGTGCCTCAAGCGCCCCTTCACCTGCCACCATCGCCACTTCGGCGATGCCGAGTCCGCCACCAATGTCCGCCGCTGGTGCGAGCGCTGGTTCGACGAGAAGACCGCCGCCATCTATGACCGGGTGTTCACCGAGATGCGCCAGGCCATGGCCGCGCGCGCGGGCGAGCCCTTCGAGACCTGGCTGCAGGTGATCCGCCTGGGTGAAGTTGCGGTCGTCGGGATCCCGGGCGAGCTGTTCGCTTCGCTCGGCCTCGAGATCCGCCGCCGCTCGCCGTTCCGCCACACAATCGTCGTCGGGCTCGCCAACGACTGGGTCGGCTACCTCCCCGACCGCCGGGCGTACGAGCTGGGCGGCTATCAGACCTGGGTCGGCACGCACAGCCAGGTGGAGCCGGGTACCGGAGAGGCGATGGTCGAGGCCGTCCTGGAGCTGTTGGCGGAGGCCGCGCACGGGCCGACGCCGCAGGAAGCCGTGATGGGGCCCCTCGCCCCTACCGATGCACTCACCCTCCAGCGGTTCTACAACGGTCTCGGCGCCACAGACCGCCGGTTCTTCCGGCCCTGTGGCTGGAACGCGACCTATGGCAACATGGCCGACGTGTGCGCCGCGGCTGCGGCCGACAAGCGCTTCGACATCGTGCTGCGGGCGGGCGATGACATCGTCGGCTGGGCGTTCCTCGCCGGGCTCGAGATCGACGTGCCCCATGTGGGCATCAGTATCGCCCAGCCCTGGCGCGGGCAGGGCCACGGCCGCCGGCTCATGGAGCGGCTCATCGCCGAAGCCCGCTCGCGGGGCAAACAGGGGCTGTCCCTGATCCACGTGAAGGACAACGAGGCCGCCGGCACCCTCTATCGCAAGCTCGGCTTCGAGGAGATCGGTGAGCTCACCGGCCCCGATGACAACGACTACTGGGAGATGCGGCTGACGCTGTAGGGGGCCGGGGGGTGAGGTGCCGTTGCCGTCCCGCAGCGCCGCGACCATCTGACAGCGCCAGGGGAGCATCACCTACCGTGAGCTATGCCGCCCTCGTCGCACTCATCTGCTCGCTCGTGCCTGCCACGGCCCACGAGGTTCCGGTGGACTGGAGCCGCGAGTGCACGCCGCCCGTCGCGACCACCCTCGCCGCCCGCACCGCGGCCGTCTCCGATCCCGCCGATCACGGCTACCGGTTCACCGCCGAGGATGCGCGGGGCACGGTCATCTACCGCGTCCGGCCCGGCGCCCCGGACGGTACGAACGGGCTGTTCTCCGTCGCCTGTCGACTCGACGGGGGCACCGAGTTCACCCTCACCGGCGGGGTGCTCGTCGCGGGGCGGGATCTTGCGGGGCGCGAAATGCTCCCTGATGGCACGCTGCGACTGGCCGCGCTCGATGTCCTCGACGCCGCGGCCGACGGCCCCGGGGGCTACATGCCGGAGCTGACCGGCCACGGACCCTGCCTCCGCCTGGGAGACACCCTCCCCATCCCGGCGCACACCACCGGGTTCGCCACATGCGCCCTGGGGGTGCCGGCCGGCCGCTACCAGGTCGGCGTCCGCTACATGGATGACCGCGACGACCAGGCGGGCGACGCCCTCATCCGCCTTAAGCTCGGCGCGCGCACCCTCGGCGAGTGGAACCTCACTATCAATGACGATCAGTGGCATGAGCGGCTGTTCGACACGGATGTCGCGGCCGGCGACGTGTTGCGCATCGAGGCCCGCAGCGATGACTCGCACGGCAAGGGCGCCGACTTCTGCCGCATCTCGCACGTGCTCATCCGTCCGGCGGACGGCCGCCGCCAGGCCATCGGCCACTCCCTCGCCGGGGATACGCTGACGCTGACGCGGGCCCCCGATCGCGACACCGGGCTGCCGGGCCTCACAGCCACCCTCGCGCTGCGCGGGCGCGCCCTGCGCTGTCACCTGCAGC
>CAZIWQ010000922.1:0-3028 GCA_964542355.1 uncultured Armatimonadia bacterium | reverse complement strand
GAGCGTCCACCGCGAAATCGCGACAAGCTTGGGGTCGCGCTCCACTCGACCCGATGGCGCCGATCAGGGGGAGGCCAGGCATGCGCATTGAGCTCAACATCGACTACCCGGTCGAGCAGATGGAGCAGAACCGGCGGCGGATGGAGGCCGCCGGGACGTTCACTTATGTCGACCGCGTGCCCGTCGGGTTCTGCCTTGTCCCGCGCTACTTCGCGCCGGTCTTCAAGATCCCCTACCGCACCCTCTTCACCAGCGCGCGCGAGCAGTACTACTGGCAGCTTGAGTTCCTCAAGTACCGCATTGAGCGGATCCCCGAGGACATCACCTGCACGAGCACCACGCTGACGGTTGGCCCGTACTTCGACAATGTGCTGGACTCGGCGGCCTGCGGAGCGGAGGTGGTGTGGCCCGAGGATGAGACACTCCATAGCCGACCCACAGTCCATACGGTGGACGCGATGAACCGCTTCGAGGCCCCGGCTCCCGGGACCGGCTTGTGGGGTCAGGCCCGCGACTGGTGGGGCGAGATGGGCGAGCTCGCCCGCGACACGAGGCTTACGTTCAACGGCGTGGAGGGCAACGTGGCAGTGGCCCCCCTGGGGATCGGCGGACTGAGCCCCCACATGATCGCCATCGACCTGGTCGGGCACGACTTCTACTGGTGGCAAATCGAGTACCCCCGCGAGTGCCACGCCTTCCTGGCCAAGATCACGCGGGGGCTGATCGAGGCCCACCGGTACTTCATGGAGCTCGACCCCCGGCCGCGCGGTGGCATGGGCCTCGCCGAGGACACGGCGCAGGTCATGTCGGCCACGCAGTTCCGCGAGTTCTGTGTGCCCTATGCGAGCGCGCTGTTCGACGCGTTCGCGCCGGAACCCGGGATGGCGCGGGGAGTGCACATGTGCGGCCAGAGCGCCCATCTGCACGAGGCCCTCTGCACCGACTTGCGCATCACAAGCTTCGACCTCTTCGGCTATGCAGTGGCGCCCGAAGTAGCGGCCAGGAACCTCGGGGGGCGTGTGCACCTGTGGGGGAACATCAACCCGATGCTGATGCTCACCGGCACGCCGGCGCAGGTGAGACAGGCCGCCCGGGACGCCCTCGAGGCGCTGGCGCCCTGCGGCGGGTACCGGCTGGGTGACGGCGCGAATGTCTGTCCGGGAACGCCCATCGAGAACCTCGCCGCGCTGACCGAAGCCGCCGAGGAGTACGGCCGGCCCCCCGCACGCGCCGACCGCACGGGTGAGTGAGGTGCCCTGCCGCCCTCAATCCTCAGGCAGCGGACCCGCCTCGGCGTACACTTTGAACGCCATGTCCAGCGCGCTCGCCGGTGTGATACCGCCGTTGGGGTAGTCGACCCCGCCTGGCGGGGTCGAGTTGACGTACCACGAGTGGTCCCCGGTCAGGCCCTCCTGCAGCTTCGGGCTCACGCCCCCGGTGTAGTCCAGATTGTAGATCGTGAACGCGTACGTTGCGCCGGGCGTCACAGCGACCGGGGGGTCGAAGCGGAAGGCGGTCCAGCGCTACCCGCGCGTCAGACCCAGGTACTCCGCCAGTGTCCCGATGTTCCTCTCGAACGTCGACATCTCCAGGGCGCCCTTCGTGATCCAGCGGCCCTTCGCATCCTGCGCGGCGAGGACCTCGCGAACCCTCGTCTCCATCGCCGCCGCGAGCTTGGCCCGCTCTTCAGGGCTCGGGAGCGTGGGGGCGTGATCGAGCTTGTACTGTGCGATGCCCATTTGCACGATCTCCGCATAGCGGCGGGCCTCGCCCCGGGGGAAGTACGCACCCTTGAAGCTGTAGTGCGTCGGCGTGTCGCTGCCGTCGTATGTCAGCTTGTAGTCGCGTGTCATGTAGATTGGCCGGTTAGTGCCGACCTCGTAGAACCGCGCCCACTTCCCCTTGTCGGCGCCGGTGAGCTCGGTGCGTTTGTACCATTCGAGCGCCGGGCCGATCGGCTTGAGATACTTGTCGTCCCCGGTGTCGAGCGCGATCTCGATGAGTGTGCGGATCGCGCCGGCGGACTCCCCCGCCGTCGCCGCCGGTGGCTCGAACTTGCGCGCCCAGGCGGGCTTGCCGTCCGGGCCATACTGCTGGGCCCACACGGGCTGGGGCTCCGGAAGCTGGGCGGCGATGATGTAGTCACCGGCCTTCACGATGGAGTCGCGGTAGCGCTGATCACCGTAGGTGCGGTGGGCGATCATCATCACGTTCACGCAGTCGGCGATGACGTTGTCATTGAAGGTGGGGAATGTCCAGTAGCCGAGGCGCGAGCCGAGAGGGAAGCGCTGCGGCCAGCCGCCGGCGGGGAACTGGGCGCGCAGGATGAAGTCGAGGGCGTAGAGGGCGGCGGCGTGGATGGCGGCATCCTGCTGTTTGAGGGCGACGTCCACGGCCATCAACAGGCGAGTGGCGTGCTGGGTGGTGTTGTCATCGAAGACACCGAAGTTGGCGCCTTGCTTGAGCTTCGGATCGTCGCTGTCCTGGTTGCGGCGGTAGAACCAGCGCTTCGCGCCCGCGGGGCTGTGGTCGACGATGTAGTCCCAGCCGCCACACTCAAGCTGGCCGCTCGCCAGCGACCGGGCGACCTCCACTGCGGCGTCGAGGTACTGCTGCTCGCCCGTGGCCTCCCAGGCCCGCAGGAAGGCAAAGCCGACACTGGGGCAGCCCGGAGGCTGGATCCAGTTCTGGTCGCGGGTCGCTTTGCCCTCGCCGATCCACTCCACGATCTGCTCCCCGGCCGCGTCGAGTTTGTACGTGCCGAGGTAGCCTCCGCCGACGGCGACCTCGGTGCGCAGGAAGCTCACGGCACGGGCGAGGGCGGCGGAAGCGTCGTCGCGGAGGGGTGCGGCGGAGCCGAGGCATGCAGTGACGAGCAACGAGGCGATCAGCGTTGCGCGGAGCATGACAAGCACCCTTTCAGTGTCTGGAAGAGCGGCCGGAAAGCCGTTCTGAGGCCGCGAAGCCACGCCGGAATGGCTCTGGGGGGCACTCAGCCGGCCGCTACGCCTCGGGGGCCGGCCGGATG
>CAZIWQ010000921.1:0-3050 GCA_964542355.1 uncultured Armatimonadia bacterium | reverse complement strand
CCGCCCTGCGGGATCGCCCCGTCGGGGCTGAACGGCATGCCGCTTCGCGGCCAATCGCTGGTTGTGCCGACCACCAGCATCATGCTTAACGGGGCTCTAGATCCCCCAGTGCGCGTTGATCGGGTCCTGGTAGGCACTCACCTTGCCGCTGCAGACGTCATCCACGCTCACCGGGGCCCCGGCCAGCGCCGACTCGTAGACCGCGAGGCAGATCGCCTTCGTGCGCCTCGTCGTCTCCCCATCGATCTCGGGCTTGCGCCGCTGCTGCACGGAGTCGATGAAGTCCCAGCACTCAAGCGCGATGTCGTTCTCGACGCCGTGTGGGAACAGCCGGTCCCGCGTCTCGGGGGCAAGCTGCGCGCGGTACTCCTGCTCGATCGCCTCGTAGGCCTTCTGCGTGCCGTCCGCGAACGTGAGGTCGGCCCCGTTCTGGAAGGTGTGCATCCACCCGCCGCGGTCATGCGCGCTCCCGCCGGAGCCGTAGAGGATCTGGGTGGCAACGGCCTCGCCGATCGCGGAGAACGACCATGACCAGTTGCAGACCAGTCCGCTCTTGAAGTGGAGCGTGGCCATCCACGAGTCCTCGACATCCATCTGCATGGCACCGAGCTCGGGCGAATCGATCTTGACGTCCTGGAAGCGGCCGATCCAGGCGCTGACACGGTCGACGTCGCCAAACAGCGAGTAGACCATGTCGGCGAAGTGGGCGCCGGCATCGAAGATGATGCCCCCGCCGCCGAGCCGTTTGATGAGGCGCCACTGCCACGCGTAGGCGCCCTTGTAGCGGTCCTCGTTGAAGTCCCAGTGGTTGAACCCGAGGACGGCGAGGAAGCGCAGATCGCCGATCATGCGCGCCTCGTTGACCGCCCAGTTCATGCAGCGGGCCTTGATCCCGCGCCGGACCTGTTCGGCGACGGCAACCAGGCGCCCGGAGGCGGCCGCCGCCGCGAGGATGCGATCGCTGGCCTTGATCGTGATCCCGCACGGCTTCTCGACCATCACGTCGAGGCCGGCCTCGAGGCACGGAATCGCCGCGGTGTGATGGAACGCGTGGGGGGTGCACACGTCGGCGGCGACGATCTCGGCCGTGCCGGCCATGTCCTCCACGCTCGCATACTGTGCGGGCGAGACGCCGAACAACTCCTCGACCTTGGCGGCGTAGGCGCTCCGGCGCTCGGGGTTGACGTCACACAGGGCGGCGATCTCAAACTCATGGTAGCCGGCATCCCACAGCGTCTTGTAGCCGTTGAGGTGCGAGCCGGCGATCCCTCCGGTTCCGACGATGGCGAGACGGACCTTGTCTGCACTGGGCATGATCGGTTCCTCGTGTGAGCGGGATGGGATGGGACGATGCGCGGCAGGCTGACGCTCGTGCCGCGCGCGCAGGTCACTGACCTAACCACAGCTCTGCCTTCCTCGCTCCGTGGAGGAACACCTGCCGGCATTGACACCCGGTCGGAGGGGGAGTAATGTCGACAGTGATTAAGGACAATCTCTGTGCCTGACCGGGGAGGTCGGCGCCCATGTCGTTCATCTCACGGCGTGCCAGCTATGGGTTGCGGACGATGTACCGGTTGGCGGAGCGCGCCGAGCGCGGGGAGGGGGCGACGATCAAGTGGTTGGCGGAGAACGAGCACTTGCCCCGCAAGTTCCTGGAGCAGGTGGTCCGCGATCTCGCCCAGGCCCAGCTCCTGGAGTGCAAGCCGGGGCCGCGTGGCGGCTGCCGGTTGGCGCGCCCTGCGGACACAGTGACCGTGGGTGATGTGGTGCGGGCCCTGGACGGCGAGATCCGCCCCGGGCACTGTCTGGAGGAAGCCCACGACGATCGCTCGGACTGCCCCGGCTGCTGGGGGCCGCAGACATGCGCCCTGCGCGAGGTGTGGCTGAAGCTGCAGACGGCCGTTGACGCGGTGCTCGACGGAAGCTCGATTGCCGACCTGGTGGCCCGCCAGCGCGAGCTGACGGCGGACGGCGAGGTCATGTTCTACATCTGACAGGGAGGGTACCGCCAATGCGCGCCAATAGCGACTGGTTCCGCGAGGCAAAGTGGGGCGTCTTCGTGCACTACCTGGCCGACTTCGCCAGCAACAGCCAGGTGCCGAGCATCGATGCGGCCGACTGGAATGCCCGTATCGACGGCTTCCGCGTCGAGGGGCTGGCCGACCAGCTTCAGGAGATCGGGGCGGGGTACTACTTCATCACCCTGGGCCAGAACTCCGGCTTCTACTTGTCGCCGAACGCCACGTACGACTCGCTGGTGGGCTACGAACCCAGTCACTGCTCGTGCCGCGACCTCGTGGCCGACCTGATCGCCGAGCTGGAGCCACGCGGAATCCGGGTGATGGTCTACTTCACTGCCTGCGCCCCGGCCCTGGACAAGCGGGCCATCGAGCGACTGCGGTGCACGCCGCCGAACGATGCCCGCAAGATCGGCTTTCATCCTGAGCTGTACGAGTACCAGGAGGGGGTGGACGACCGGCTGACACAGTTCCAGCTCATGTGGGAGGGCATCGTGCGCGAGTGGTCGCTGCGCTGGGGCCGTGGCTGCCACGGCTGGTGGATCGACGGCTGCTACAATGCCGACGTGATGTACCGCGCCGCGGAGGCCCCGAACTTCGCCAGCTTCGCCACCGCGCTCAAGGCCGGCAACCCCGACAGCCTGGTAGCCTTCAACCCGGGCGTCAAGGTCCCCGTGATCTGTCACACCGAGGCGGAGGACTACACGGCCGGGGAGATCTCCGATGCGTTCCCGGCCCCCTCGATGTACGGCCGGGCGAAGCTGGGGCGCTACGTCGACGGGGCCCAGTACCACATCCTGACCTACCTCGGCTGCGGCTGGGGTCAGGGCGAGCCGCGCTTCCCGGACGAGTACGTCATCGGCTACACGCGCCTCGTGAACGAGAGCGAGGGCGTCATCAGTTGGGACACGGCGACGACGCGTGAGGGGCTGATTGCTGACGCGAGCCTGCGTCAGCTCCGGGCTCTGGGGAGGGCAGTGGGAGCGTAGGAGCGTAGGAGCGTAGGAGCGTAGGAGCGTAGGAGCGTAGGAG
>CAZIWQ010000920.1:0-3058 GCA_964542355.1 uncultured Armatimonadia bacterium | reverse complement strand
ATGAAGACTGGCTCGGCGCTGCTCCTGACCGTCCTCGTTGCCATTCTGACCGCAACCGCCGCTCACGCAGCACCGCCGGTGGTCGTTAGCCTGCCGGCCGCTGATTCGCCGACGATCGACGGAGAACTCAACGATCCGGTCTGGCAGCGCGGCGAGTGGTACAGCGGCTTCACGCTGCTCGATCAGCCGACGAAACCGGCCGCGGCCCAGACGCGGTTCAAGGTGGCGGCCGATGACCGGTGTCTGTACTTCGCTGTCGAGCTGCTGGAGCCGAAGATGGACCAACTGGCGGCGCGCGAGACCGAGCGCGACGGGCATGTCCATCGCGACGACTGCGTCGAGTTCATGATCGCACCCCGCAGCGACCGCCAGGAGTATTACCATCTGACCACCAATGCCCTGGGCACCCTGTACGACGCCGAGCGGCGGCAGGGGGGCCACGTCGGCACCTCGGCCTGGGACTGCAGTTGGGTCGCGCGGATCTCACGGGGTCCCGAGTCGTGGCGAGTGGAGGCGAGTGTCCCGCTCGTCGAGCTGGGGCTCACCGGCGCCTCGCGCGGCGACTGGGCGCTCAATGTCACCCGCGAGCGCCAGGGCGCAACGCCCGAGCTATCCAGCTTCGCCCCCACGACCGGCGGCTTCCACCAGCCCGACACCTATGCCACACTCCGGCTCGCGGGCGTGAAGCTGAGTCGCTACCTGTGGGCGGTGCGGCCACCCTATCAGGCGACGGTGTACCAGGAGGACGACCGCCTGTTCTACGCCGCCAGCACTCACCTGACGAATGAGACCGGGCAGTTCTGGTTCGTGCGCCTGCGGCCGGAGCTGGTGAGCGGGGGGAAAGCCTCGGCCGGCAAGCCCGTGTCGGTGGGCCTCGACAGTGGCCAGAGCCGCGAGGTGAGCTTCCGGGTACCGGTGCGCGAGCCAGGCGAGCAGACCCTGCGCCTCGTCCTCACCGACCGGCGCGACTCGTCGAATGTGCTCAGTGTCAAGTCCATCCCGCTGACCGTGCAGTACACGCCGCTGTGCGTGACGGTGACACAGCCGGCGTACCGCGACTGCATCTACGCCACCCAGGCGCTGAGCCAGATTGAGATCACGGTAGATGCCTCCCTGTCGGCGGCACAGCTCGTCGGGACGAAGCTAATGGCGGCGCTCCACCCACGGGGGAACGACGGGACGCCGGCGGAGAAGCCGACCTGCGGGCCGGTCACGGTGGCGGGTGCCGCCCGGGCGAAGATGACTCTCCCCGCCCCCGGGCTGGCCGTGGGCGACTACCTCCTGCGGGTATCGCTGCTCGACGGCGCGGGCAAGCCGCTCCACGCTGCCGACAAGCCGCTGCGCAAGCTCCCGCCGGCGCCCGGCGGCCACGAGTGGCGCCTCGATGAGCGCGGAGTGCTGCTGCACAACGGCGAGCCGTTCCTGCCCTTCGGCTGGTTCAGCCAGAGTGTGGAGTCACTGGACCTCAAGGATGGCTACACCGCGCTGCAGTCGTACTCGCGCGAGTACTACCCTGACGCCGAGGTGCGGGCGTGGCTCGACGAGATTGCGCGGCGCGGGTTCTATGTCACCTTCACCCCCTACAGCCGCAAGATGATGAACCGCGATGAGCAGGTGAAGCACCCGCTGACCGCGGTGGAGCGGCAGGCGATCATCGACCGCGTGAGCGCGTTGCGCGACCACCCGGGGCTGCTGGCCTGGTACATGGCCGACGAGCCCGAGCTGCGGCCCGAGCTGCCCCAGCGCGCCCAGGAGCTCTACGAAGCCTGCTGCGACGCCGACCCCTACCATCCCTGCATCATGCTCAATGACACGCTGGAGGGGATCCGGACGTACGCGCGCGGCGGCGACATCCTGATGCCCGACCCCTACCCCTGCTTCCTCAAGGGCGGGCTTGCGGCGTCGCCGATCGAGAAGGTCAGCAAGTTCATGGACATGGTCCGCGAGGCCTCAGGCGGTCGGCGCGGCGCCTGGATCACCCCGCAGGGCTTCAACTATGGTGACTACAACAAGCCGGGCCAGCGCGGCCCCAACCTCACCGAGCTGCGCAACATGCTCTACCAGGCCGTCGTCCACGGCGCCAAGGGCTTCCTGTGGTACACCTACAGCCAGTACCGCAACTATCCAGACCTCAACCTGGGGATGCCGTTCCTGGCCCGCGAAGTGGCCGACCTCAAGGCCGCGATCCTCGCCGACAATGTTGAGGGCCTGGTGACCGTCAAGGCGCCGCAGCCGGAGCACATCCACGTCGGGCTGCGCCGCCTCGGCACGGAGCATGTCCTCTTCGTCGTCAACACCGCCACCGAGCCGCAGACGGTGACCGTGACGTGGAAGGGTGCGCCTGCGGAGCTGTCGGTGGTCTCCGAGGGCCGCAGCGTCAAGCTCACCGGTGGTAGCTTCAGCGAACAGTTCGGGGTCTACGCGAGCCACGTGTACGCCACCGGGGCGAAGCTAAGCGGCCGCGAGAGCCTGCCGGCCGTGCAGGCGAGGATCGATGCGGCGAACGCGGCCCGCAAAGTGGCGGGCAACCTCGCGTTCGAGGCTAGCGGGGTGGCGGTGAAGGTCTCCAGCGGCTCGACCTACGGGAACACTCCGGAGCGCCTCTTCGACGGCATCCGCGAGGGGATGGGCTGGCAGGCCAAGAACCCGGGCAAGGGCGATGAGTGGGTGACCCTGACCTGGCCGGCGGAAGTGGAGTGCGGCAAGGTGGTGCTCCATACCCGCACGGTGATGGGTGCGGACGTGCAGGTCCCCGGGGCGGCGGCGGGAGAGTGGCGAACGGTGGGCCAGGCGACGGGCACCGGCTCGCCCATCACCGGCACCTTCCCGGCCGTCAAGACCAGCGTGCTGCGGATCCTGGTCACCCGGACTGTCGACGCCAAGGCTCTGCCCGACCTGCAGGAGGTGGAAGTGTATGCGAAGTAGCGTGCGCAACTGTGCCGGCTCGAAGCTGTTGTGGGCCGGGGCGTGGGTGCTGCTGGTCGCCTCGGCGGCCGGCGCCGCCCCGGAGCCGGTGGTCTGGCTCTCGTGCGACCAGGTGCAGGGCGTCGCCCTCGCC
>CAZIWQ010000919.1:260-3073 GCA_964542355.1 uncultured Armatimonadia bacterium | reverse complement strand
CAACGTCGCGGCGGGGTGTCGTTCGGAGGCCACGGCTAGTTGTGCTACCGGCGAAGACTGCCTCTCCCACACCCTACGGCTTCGCGGCGTCGGGCAGACGCTCCAACCGGATGCTGTCCGCATACAGCCGGGCCGGGCGCGGGGAATACGCGATCATCCCCAGCCAGGTGCAGCGCGCGAAGCCTGCATCACGATACGGCAATCCGGCGATCCTCTGCGCCGTGCCGCCCGCGGGAGTGAGCTCGAGGGTGTAGGCGGGCGGCTCAAACCCCAGGCCGAAGTCCAGGACCACGTGACACCACTCCCCCGCCGGCACGCGCGCAACCTCCTTGCCGCCGGCCAGCACCTGTCCCCGACCGGTGAACCGCACCGAAGGCCCCACGAGCTGATCGCCGGTCTCGTCCCGCAACTCGATATCGACGACGGCGTCCGGCTCGAGCCGCAGGTCACACGAGAACCGCGCCCGACCGCGATCGAGGTCACGCGGGCTCAGGACGAGATACGGGACGAACGACGCCCGCGCCGCGGGGTCGTCCACAAACTCGAGGCTGTGGGCCCCGCTCGCCGCCGTGGTGGCAGTCACCCGGATGGCCGTCTTCGCATCAGTGTTCGCAACCCACAGCGGGTGCGGAGGGAACTTGCCGACCGGCGCGGCCTCGAAGTCCTCCGCCAACAACACCGGCGGCCGCTCATAGTGTCGTACCACCGTCGGCGGCGTGCCGTCCGGGAGAAGCCCCAGGCACGGCGGTGCCACTGTCTCGACGATCACGGCGGCGTGGATGGCCACGTTCGTCAGCTTCACACTCAGGATGCCGTCGCGCCACGTTGTCGTGACGGTGCTGCCGGCAGGCACGACCGTCACGCGCGTCGGCTCCGTTGGCATGGCCAGCTCGAGGGCGACCTCGGGGATCGGCGGAACGGGGTCGATCTGGTGGCTGCTGTTAGGCTCGACGCGCTTGCCGTTCACCAGGGTCGTGAGGTCGGCTACGTGCACGATCACCTGGCCGTCGGCGCGTCGGCGCGCGGAGAAGACGAGATGCCGCTCCGCCGCCGGCCCCTGCACCCGCACCATCGGTGCCAGCTTGAGCTTGCCCATGAGCCAGGCGACCAGTCCGTCCTCATCGGGGTAGGGGAACCCCGCCAGGGCGAGGGTCACCACCCGGCCTTGCCCGACGCTGCGCGCGGTGAGGGCGGGGAGTTCGGAGCCGGCGAACCGGTCCACGACCTGCGCCGCGCCGACCTCCAGCCGCCAGGGGCTCTTCAGGGGGACCCGCGCCCCCCCCGTCGCTAGTGCCTGCCGCTCGCCGTCCAGGCGTGCGGGACGCGTCACTCCCAGCCACGCGGCGCAGTCCGGGTCCTCCGTCGCCGCGGGCCGCAGGCCGGCGCCACTGACGATGACCGTGCCCCCGCGCTCCGCAAACCCCCGCAGCGCAGTCGTGGTCTCCGGCGCGAGTGTGCGTTGCTCGGGGATGCAGACGACGCGGTAGCCGGCGAGGCGCTCCCGCAGCGTCTCCTCGTTGACCATGTCCACCCCGTAGCCGGCATCCTGGAGTGCGAAAGCGAGGTTGCGGGGCGTCGTGCTGTCGTAGCTCCCGCGCTCGGCCGCAGTGAGCCCGCGCACCCACGAGGTCTCACTCAGGAGCACGGCCACCGGATTGAGGGAGAGAGTGTACCCGAGGGCGGCACGGCGCGGTGTGACAAGCCCAACGCAGGCCTGCAGGTGCGCGAACTGCTGCGGCGTGAGTGCATTCACCCACAGGAACCAGCTTGAGCCAGCAGCCATCACGAGGCCACCCTCCTGCAGCATGCGCGGGAGGGTCCGCACGGCCTTCGGGTAGATGGCGCTCATGACATCATGGGCCGTATGCTCCTGGGCCGATAGGAACAGGCAGGCGGCGCGGAGGCCGTAGAGTGCGCCGGCGCTCGACCCGCCACCGACGTCGCCGCTGAGCGTATCGGCGAACGGGGGAGCGGTGGTGGGCTCGCGATGGCTGATCGCCCACGACCAGTTGCTAGTATACATGCAGCGGGCCGAGCCCTCGTGGATCGCGGCCGCGAGCTTCTCGCGATACTGCGTGTAGCGCTCGCGCGCCAGCGTGACCCACTGTGCCCACTGCGGGTCGCGCGCGTCACGCGGGGGCTCCGTGCCCGGCTGCGCACGCGCCCACGCCGCCCGGCAGCTCGCGCAGTAGCAGACGGGGGGCACCGCATAGTCACCGTCGAACCAGAACCCATCCGGGTCGTAGCGGGCGATAATCTCGCGCACCAGCGGGATCAGGATGGTCTCAAGGTACCCCCGGCCGTCGGCACTGGGGCGCAGACACAGGCCCGTGCGCCCACCGGACGCGTTCACGCTCATCCATTCCGGATGCTCCTCCGTCATCCGGGGCTCCTCGATGGTGTTGATGTAGACACCCAGGCGTTTGCCTAGCTTGCGGGTGACCGCGCGCCACGTAGCCAGGGTGTCGTAGTCCCCGAGGGTGGGGTTCGGAAGACCAATGCGCGTGGGGAACGTGGCATACGGAGTGCTGCGGGCCGAGACCTGGATCAGGTCCACATCCAGACCCGCGAACATGTCGGCGATCTGATCGACCGAGAGTCCCTTGCCCAGCGGCCCGGAGTGGTTGTCCCAGTGGATGTTGACCGGGGAGTCCCAGTACCACGTGGCGGGCTCAGCAGCCGGGCACGGGCACGTCACACACGAGAGCAGGAGCAAGAGCGGGATCGTCGAGCGGGCCATGGAGCACGCCTCCTGGGAACGCCGCGGGAGAGCCTGCCGCGAGGCCCGGCCGGATCGCCATGCCGGGATGGCG
>CAZIWQ010000919.1:0-250 GCA_964542355.1 uncultured Armatimonadia bacterium | reverse complement strand
GCGCCCCCGCCGCGGCCTCCCGACGGCGCCTTCACTTGCGCTTGCGCTTCTTCGTCCAGTCCTTGTCCTTCTCGACCTGGCGCTTGCGGCGCTGGCCGCGGTCATAGCGGTGCACCAGCCATTGCGCCAGGTACCCACCGCCGACGAGGCCGCCACCGAGGATCGGGACGGCCACAAACAGCGCCATCGTCGGGCTGTCCGCGATGCGGCTGCCCGTGAGCTCAAACAGCTTCAGCAGGGCAAACAGCCC
>CAZIWQ010000918.1:0-3074 GCA_964542355.1 uncultured Armatimonadia bacterium | reverse complement strand
CGTCAGCCGGCCGTAGGTGTCGGGGCGGCGGTCGGCCAGACGCATGTCACGGACAACGCCGACCTCGCCACCCCAACTGCGCTCCCCGATCTCGGGAGCGGCGAGGTCCACGCTGCGCGTCACCACCCCGGTGGAGCGGCCGAGGTCGGCCAGAATCGTGCCATCCGGCCCGACGAGGCAGCTCTTCCCCACCATCGTGCCCGGCCGCCATACCTCCGCCGGGTCAGTCCCGTAGCTGCTGCGCACCACGTAGACGAAGTTGTCGAACGCCCGCGCCCGCACCTGAAGCTCCAGGTGGGTCTCGGTGAACCCGCGCTGTAGCGAGGGGAACAGGATGACCTCGGCTCCCTCCAGCGCCAGGATGCGCGCCGGCTCCGGGAAGCAGGCATCATAGCAGGTCATGACCCCCACGCGTCCCCAGTCGAGCTCGAACACCGGGTAGTCGTCGCCGGGCGCCACCCCCAGCACTTCACTCTCGGTGCGGGTGAGGTGGACCTTGTCGTAGTGGCCCACTGTCTCGCCCTCGCGCCCGAGCAAGAAGGCAGTGTTGCGGACCCGCCCTCCGTCGCGGCGCATCACCGGCAGCAGGGCATACATCGCATGGTGCGCACAGACCGCTCCCACTGCGGAGAGGAGCGCCGCGACCGAGGCCTCGAGCTGCGCGGCCATCTGCTCGCGCGGCACCCCGACGACGTTGAGGCACTCGGGCAGGCAGACGATGTCGGCGCCCTGTGCACCGGCCTCGGCCAGCAGGGCGAGGGCATGCTGCGCGATCTCTTCCTGCGACCGGCTCGCGGCCGGCGCCAGGGGCTGGCAAGTGGCAAGGCACACCGGTCTCGGCATCGGGTCACCTCAGTGTGGGTCGCGTAGGCCGACCGTCTCGACGGCGCTGCTTTTTGGTCGCCATGCCGGTGCCCGTGCGAACCGCGCCTGAAGGTCACCGTCATCCTGAGGAGCGAATGCGGCTTCGCAGAAGCCGCAGCGACGAAGGATCACATTCCGCGTACAAGCGCCTCCGGCTGATGCTGATCCTTCGCTGGCGGACCGCTGCGCGGTCCTGGCTCAGGATGACAAACAGGCCAAACGGCCCAATAACAGCGGCGTCGTCTCGGTCGGCAGGGGGGGCGTGTCGAGCGGGACGCTCGACCTACGCGGCGACCATCCCGCTCTGCGGGATCCGGCCCCCCGGCCCCTAACGCTTTGGCCACGCGATCATGCGGTACCCCAGGCGCGGCACCCGGAGGTGGACACGGCCCTCGCGGACCTCCAGGGCCTGCCGCTCCGGCCAGGTCACAGCCCCCTGTGCACTCACCCCGAGCCGCCCGGTGTCGATCCTCACCTCGCCCTCCCGGTCCTGCTTCCCCAGGTTCGCGACAATCAGCAGAGCTGTCCCGTCGGCGCGCCGATAGGCACTGCACAGGACATCCCCCAGCTCGGACGTGGCCGGCGGGACCGGGGCGAAGTAGGGGATGAACTCGGCGTCGACATAGCCGAACTCATCCAGGGCGGCCAGGGCCTCGTTCATCACCGCAGCGTTGCACCAGATCGGCCATGGGCTCACGTCGTGGATCATCAAGAGCGCCATCAGGCCGCGCGTCGGCTCCACCTGCTCGGAGTACGGCGCATGGAACTCCGGCAGGAAGTACGGCATGATCCCCCACTGGCGGCCCATGAACTCGGCACGGAACGTGTCCAGGCTCATCAGGTCGAGATAGCTGTCCTTGACGCGCCCGCGGAAGTGCTCGCCGTCGAGGTACGAGTCGTCATAGGCGAGGATCGGGATCGTCACCTTGCCGGACATGTGGGCCATCGTGAAGCTCTCGCGCGGCACGCTCTTCATCACCGCATACATGCGCCGGTAGAGGTTGCGGAACCCGAGGATGGGGTACGTCGGGTAGGTCTTGCCCTCGCGCGTGTAGCCGAGGCCGGCCTCCGGCCGGTAGGCGCCATAGGGGTGGGTGTTGTCGTGGTAGAGGCCGTCGATCCCATAGCGTTCGATGAAGTCGCGGTTCTTGGAGACGATGAAGTCCGAGTAGCCCTTGCCGACCGGGGAGACCATCGCGAAGCCGACGCCGTAGGCGGCGACATCGGAGGAGCCGCTGTCGACAGGGCCCATCCCCCAGCGCTTGTTGTAGAACGGCCACTCCGGGCAGGCGCCCGAGAGGAAGCTCAGGCACAGGTAGGGGACCGCCTTGACCTGCTTGGCGTGCAGATCGGTGATGCGACGAGTGAACACCTCCGGATCGGCGGCCTCCGGGTAGCCGAAGTAGCGCACCGAGTCCCTGGCCGGAGTCGGCCACAGGATGCTCACGTTTCCGTTACGGCCCGGCTGCAGGCGCCACTTGCGCCAATCACGCGGGAGCGGCTTGACCGGGGTGGCCTGCAGGCCGCAGACGAACTTCCAGCCGCGCGGCAACTGCTGCCCGCGCGCCACCAGGTTCAGGCGCAGCACAACCTCCCCCGCGGAGCGCACAACCTCGATGGCGTTCGGGCTCTGCCCGTTGGGCCACATCTCATCTGATTCGCAGAGCCAGAACAGCCCGCGATCGTTGTCGCCCAGCCAGTAGTAAGGGATGAACCGATCGTGGTCGACAACCCCCTCCCCGGCGGGCAGACTCCCCGTCACCCCCGCCCAGTCGGCGCCCCAGCGGTGCCGGTACAGCGCCCGGTCCGCCGGCACCGGGATGTCCAGTGACAGCTCCTCCACCGCGGGCACCTCGCCCGGCGGCAGCGACAGCTCGAGGAGCAGCAAGCCGTCATACTCGAGGGTGGCACGCGCCGTCAGGGCAAGCTGGGTCGTGCCGGCTCGCGCCGTGAGCTCGCCCGTCGCTTCCAGCCGCGTCCCCGGCGTCGACACCGTCACGCGGGGGGCCGTGCCCTGCCATGTGACGGGCTGGCCGGCGACGGTCGCCCGCAGGGCCAGCGGTCGGGCGAGCAGCTCCTGGCCGGCCGAGCTGATCCGGCGCGGGAGCACCGAGGCGTCGAGGGCATACTCGCGCCCCCAGCAGCGGGCGACCCCGTCGCGGTTCTCCACCGGGGTCCACGGGGGCAGCACGCGGTCCTCCAGCCCGAGC
>CAZIWQ010000917.1:0-3076 GCA_964542355.1 uncultured Armatimonadia bacterium | reverse complement strand
GGCGATGGACCTCGTGGCCGAGGCGGCGCACCGGTCGGCACTGGGGCGCGACGCGGCCGCCGCCGCCGAGCCGGGCGGCAATCTGCAGGCCTCGCTTGTGGTGCAGGACTGTATTGAGCGATGCCTCGGCTACACCCAGGGCGGCGCCCGCTACAACTTCTGCAACTGGGACGCCGTCGGCACCGCCAACCTCGCGGACTCCCTCGCCGCGATCCGCCAGCTTGTCTTCACCGAAGAGCTGCTGACCCTCGAAGAGCTGGTGGCGGTGCTGGCGGACGACTGGGTGGGACATGAGCCGCTGCGCCAGCGCGCGATCAACGACACGCCGCACTTCGGTAACCAGCAGCCCGCCGTCGACGCCCTGGCAGCGCGGGTCATCGCGCGGCTCGACGCCATCCTCAAGCAGCGCACCCCCTACCGCGGCGGCGTCTACATCCTGGGCACACTCGCCGGCGGGGAGAACATGCACATCGAGTTCGGCCGCGTCACCGGCGCGACTCCGGACGGCCGGAACGCCGGCACGCCGCTGGCCGACAGCGTCGGCGCTGCCCAGGGCCGCGACCGCGCCGGAGTGACCTCCCTCCTGAACTCGGTCGCCGGCCTCCCGCACTACCTCCTGCCGACCGCGACGACACTCAACGTGAAGCTTGACCCTCGCCTCCTGGACAGCGAGGAGGAGATCGAGTGCGTGGTCGCCCTCATCGACAGCCACTTCCGCTCCGGTGGCCAGCAGTTGCAGTTCAGCTTCGTGAACCGTGAGGTCCTGCTCGATGCCCGGGCGCATCCCGAGCGCTACCGCAACCTGATGGTGCGCGTGGCTGGCTACTGTGCCCCCTTTACCTCCCTGTGGGATGACCTGCAGGACGAGATCATCGCCCGCACGGAGCATACCGTGTGCGGCTGAGGAGAGTGCCGTCCCCGTATGAAGCCGACGTGCATGCGCGATCGCATCCTGGCGGTCATCCACGGTCACGAGCTCGACCGCGTTCCGTTCGTCCAGTACGACGGCATCGCAGCGCCGAATGCCGAGGTCTGGGACGTGCTCGGGCGTGACAACCTCGGGCTGATCCGCTGGGCCTCGCTCCACGCGACGGAGGCCCCGGGCTGTCGCATCGATTCGGAGCAGATCGCGATCGATGGCCGGCGGGCGGTGCGCAATCGCCTGTGCACCCCGGCCGGCACGCTCACCGAGGAGCGACTCTACGAGCCCACCTACAACACCACGGCCGCCTACCGCCACTACGTCCGCGAGCCGGCGGACTATGAGGTCCTGCTCAGCTACCTGCGCAGCATCCGGGTGCATGAGAGCCGCGAGGGCTTCCTCCGTTGCCGCGAGGAGCTCGGGGCCGATGGCGTCCCGATGGTGGCGGTGGCACGCACCGCCTATCAGCAGTTGTGGATCCAGTGGGTCGGCCTGGATGACCTGGCCTACCATCTGGTCGACTGCCCGGAGCTGATGGCCGACGTCACGGGCGAGCTGGACCGCATCGAGCTGGACATCTTCGAAGTCGTGCACCGCGTTGCCGCGGCAGAGCCGCTGCACTTCGTCGACATCCCGGACAACATCACGGCGCCGACCATCGGCGAGGGCTACTTCCGCCGCTACTGCGTGCCGCTGTACCAGCGCCTGGCCCAGATGCTGGCTGACCACGATGTTCGCGTGTTCTGCCACATGGACGGCGACCTCAAGCCCCTGTGGCCGGCCATCGGCGAGTCGGGGATCGGGGGGCTGGACTCCTGCTCCCCGCCGCCGGACAACGACACCAGCCCGGCGGAGGCACTGCAGGCGTGGCCGGACATGCGGCTGTTCCTGAACTTCCCCTCCTCCGTGCACCTCGCGGCGCCCCCGGTCGTCTATGACACCGCGCTGGGCCTGCTGCGGCAAGCCGGCGCATCCGGCCAGCTCGAGATCCAGATCTCGGAGAACGTCCCGCCGGGTGTGTGGCACACTAGCTTCCCGCAGATTGTGCGGGCGATCCACGATTTCGCCGCCGGGTAGGAGACCGGCGCCTGTTGGCCGCTCCTCAAGGGGGATCTGTCATGCAACGGCGTACATTCCTCCAGACCGTCGCCGGTGCCACGGGACTGGCTCTGACGGACGGTGCGCGGCTGTTCGCCCAGCCGCGCACCGCGGCCGACCTGATCTTCGTCAACGGCCCGGTGGTGACCGTCAACGCGGCCCAGCCGCTGGCGGAGGCGCTCGCGGTCAAGGCCGGGCGGGTGATGGCGGTGGGCACCCGGGCCCAGATCGAGGCCCTGCGCGACGCCACCACCCACGTGGTCGACCTCGCCGGTCGTGGCCTCACCCCGGGCCTGATCGATGCCCACAGCCACCTCGTGGCCTACGGCCAGATGGAGCTGTACTTCGTCAACATCCGGCCCCCCCGGGTGCACGATTTTGAGAGCCTGCGCCAGGTGCTGGCGCAGGCCGCGGCCAAGACCCCGCCCGGGCAGTGGATCGTCGCTCGCGGGTTCAATGAGTTCGATGAAGAGCGGTTCCCGCTACGCGGCGAGATCGATGCGGCCACGCCCCAACATCCCGCGCTCCTGATCCACTGGACCGGGCAGTATGGGGTCGCCAACACCCTCGCTCTGCGCGCAGCCAACGTGCTGCGTGCCGATGTTGCCGACCCCTATGGCGGCAAGTTCCTGCGCGACCGGCGCACCGGCCTGCCCGACGGGCGCTTGCTCCACTATCCGGCGATCTACGCGATCTACCAGCCGAGCATGACCGAGGAGGAGGAGGCCCGGGCCGCGCACTGGGGGGTTGCGCAATTCGCCCGCCTCGGCGTCACTTGTGTGCACGACAACTTCGGCCAGCGCCACTCGGCGCTGCAGTACGTCCGCCTGGAGCGCATGGGCCGGCTCCCCCTGCGCGTGCGCTTCTACCTGTATGTCCCGAGCCTCGAGATCTGTCGCCAGGCGGTCGCGCGCATGCAGCGCTACGAGGGGCCGCTCCTGCGCATGCAGGGCGTGAAGCTCGCCGTTGACGGCTACCCGCTGATGTACCGCGTCCTCCCGCAGCATGCCCCGGTGAACGTGCCGATGCACCCGCCCGAGCAGTTCCAGGCGATCG
>CAZIWQ010000916.1:0-3080 GCA_964542355.1 uncultured Armatimonadia bacterium | reverse complement strand
AGTAGCGGCCGCCCTCCGGGCTACAACGACCCCACCCGTGGGCTCTGCACCGACCCATCTGTGCAACGGGCCTGACCCATAGCATCATCCTTAACCGACCCCTGGTCACTGACGCGGAGCAATGTCGCCCTGAAGCGAGAAGGACGGCGCCGCCACCGTGGCGAATACGCACCGTGGTTGGCTGGGGGCCACGGCATCCGCAGGCACCACGGCACACGTTCGCGCACCCCCGTTGCGAGTGCGTCTGACTTCATGCACGGCGATAGGAGGTCCCGGCGATGAAACGCGGTTTCACCCTGATCGAGCTACTCGTTGTGATTGCCATCATCGCAATCCTGGCGGCGATCCTGTTCCCGGTGTTCGCGCGGGCACGTGAGAAGGCCCGGCAGTCGAGCTGCCTGTCCAACATCAAGCAGCTCACCCTCGGCGCCCACATGTACGCCCAGGACTACGATGAGTCAATTCTGCCGGCCTGCATCTCCACGGCAACCGCCACCAGCCTGATCTGGACCGGGCTCGTCCAGCCTTACGTCAAGAACGATCAGATCTTCGCCTGTCCCAGCTCCTCCACCCACCGTCTCACTTACTACTTCGATGGCAACCGGGGCTGGCCGTCAGTGGGTGAGAACTGGTTCTTCTCGGTCTCCGACTATGGCCGCCGGGCAATGGGGGATGTGCAGTACCCGGCGCAGGCCGCGCAGTTCGCCGACACACTCAACGGCGACACCAACGCCGGCTATCGTGGCTACGAGTTCCGCGGCGATGACAACCGCACGTGTGACACGGCGGAGTTCATGCAGGCCCGGCACAACGAGGGCGTCAACATCGGCTTTCTCGACGGTCACGCCAAGTGGATGAGCCGGGGGGCCATCAACGGCCGCCAGGGCCTCGACACTTCCTGGCCGATGTAGGGCTCTGGTAGGGGCCCGGGTTGCTGCTGCATCTGGTCTGTGCTATACATGCCACGGAGCAAACCATCCTGGGAGGAAGCTGGTGATCGAGTTGAGACGCGGCTTTACCTTGATCGAGCTGTTGGTTGTGATCGCGATCATCGCCATTCTGGCGGCGATCCTGTTCCCGGTGTTCGCCCGAGCCCGCGAGAAGGCGCGACAGACGAGCTGTCTGAGCAACCAGAAGCAGATCGCGTTGGGCATCAAGATGTACGCTCAGGACTTCGATAGCATCTTTCCCCCGGGCGGCGGCATGGGGGCTGCCAGCGCATGGCATCCCGCCATCTGGGACCTGATCTACCCCTACATCAAGAACTACCAGGTCTACGAGTGCCCCTCCAAGCGCCCGCCTGACCTGCAGTCCTTCAACGGAGTTAGCTACGGCACTAACTACGGGGTGAACCGCCTCGTCATGGGCTGGGCCTCAGCGCTGCCCGAACAGAGAATCACCAAGCCGGCTGAGACGATTGCCATGGGCGAGAAGGACGGGACTGACTGGCCGTGCTACCAGTCCAATGAGACGGCCACCAACAAGCTGGTCGCTCGCCATAACGAGGGGGCTAACCTCTCGTTCTGTGACGGGCATGCCAAGTGGGTCAAGTACGGCGCGGACGTTGCGCCGACCAACCTGTGGGACCCGTACAAGTAGCCCCCCTGTTGACGTGGCCGTGATCGCTACGTCCGGCCAGGGCTCGGAGCCATGCATCCACAACGCCCGCCGCGTGCCGGTGGGCGTTGTGGTTCCGAGGGAGATGAGACCGATGCCAAGCTTCCCGCCTGCAGACGTCACGCTTGTCCGTGACCTGGCCCGGCGGTGCATGGAGTTGGCGACCAGCGCGCCGTATGAGGCGCGCCGCCAACGCTGGCGGGATGTGAATGAGCGCCGCCGCCCCGACCGGGCACCCGTGTGGTGCCGCCCGGCCGGGGTCTGGAGGGAGCTCCTCCCGCCGGACAGCCTACAGTGCACCGATGCCACCTGCCGCAGCCTCGAGGACACCTTCCGCCAGCACCTGTACAAGGACTGGGTCGGCGACGACCACATCTTCGCGCCATGGTGGCCGGTCAGCGCTGTCTTCGACTGCGACAGCCCGCACCTGTGGGGCCTGCCGACCGGCCAGTCGGTGGGGACGACCGCGCTCGGGGGCTTCCGCTATGACCCACCGATCAAGCACGCGGACGACTATGCCCGCCTCACCGTGCCGACGTTCACCTACAACCCCGCTCGGACGCAGGACGCGCTGTCGCGGATGGGTGAGCTGCTGGGCGACGCGATGCCGGTGCGCCTCGTCTGCGGGCCGCCGGTGGCCCCCAACCTGAACTGCTACCTCGAGCAGGTGCGCGGCATGGCGCCGATGCTCGATGATCTCGCCTTCCGGCCCGAGTTGGTCCATCGCGCGATGGCCAAGTTCACGGAGGGGGTCCTGCGAGGGATGCGCGCAGCCGAGGCGACCGGCTTGCTCACCACCAACCACCACGAGCCGATGCTGTGCAGCGACGCGGTCAACGGCACGCCGGCGGACGGCGAGGTGCGGCTGCATAACCTGTGGGTGGCCGCCAATAGCCAGGAGTTCCAGAATGTCTCCCCCCGAATGCAGGAGGAGTTCCTGCTCAACTACCAGCTCCCCCTGTGCCAGCAGTTCGGGGCGGTGCAGTATGGCTGCTGTGAGGACCTCACCCGCAAGATCGAGATCGTGCTGCGCATCCCGAACCTACGCATCTTCGTGTGCTCGGCCTGGACCGACCTCGATCGGGTGATCGCCGCCTGTGGGACTGCGAAGACGATCATGTGGCGCCAGTCGGCCGCGGACGTGGTGTTTCCGGACAGCCTCGACCCCATCCGCGCCCACCTCGATGACGGGATGCGGCGCCTGCGCGGTCACTACTACCAGGTCGTGCTCAGGGAGGTGGAGACGCTCCAGGGGCATCCGGAGCGGATTCGCGAGTGGGCCCAGACGGCCATCGCGATGGCGGAGCAGCACGCATGACCTCCGGCCCAGCGTCGGCCGGCAGGGGGGCCGGACGCCAGAGCGGCCCGTGGGCGACGCCGCGTAGGTCGAGCGTCTCGACGCCGCTGTTTTTTGGCCAGCCCGTCGGCGACCGCACGAACTCGGCCTCTGGGCCGATGTCATC
>CAZIWQ010000915.1:0-3086 GCA_964542355.1 uncultured Armatimonadia bacterium | reverse complement strand
CACCGACAGCCTGGCGCAGGAGCGCCAGCTCGGAGTCGACCTCCGCCACCGCCGAGCGGTCGGCCCCCGTCTCCGCCAGTTGCACGCGGAGCTGCGGGAGCCGGAGGCGGAGCGCATCGACGGTCGTCTCGACGTGGGCCAGCCGCAGCAGATAGCGGGCCTCGTTCTCCTCGTTCG
This sequence comes from uncultured Armatimonadia bacterium, assembly GCA_964542355.1. Classification (GTDB taxonomy): domain Bacteria; phylum Armatimonadota; class Zipacnadia; order Zipacnadales; family JABUFB01; genus CAZIWQ01. The sequence goes on along the minus strand of CAZIWQ010000915.1, from coordinate 2,909 downwards.
CCGCGATGGCCGCCAGCGTCTCGCGCTTGGCGGCGATCTCCTGCTCGCACTGGCGGGAGACGTCGGCGGCCCCGGCCTGCGTCCGCTGCAGCTCGAGACGCGCAATCTCCGCCTCCACCGCGGCCTTGCTGTGCCGCAGCTTCGCCTCCCGGAACGTGAGCACGTGCGCGGCGAGCTCCCGTGCCCCGCCGCGCAGGTCGCTGACGCGGGTGCGCAGCTCGCCGAACAGGCCGTCACTGGCCCCGATCTCCGCCAGCGCATCCTGGCACTTCTGATCGATGCGACGTGCCATCGTCGCGACGTCTTGCACCGCGCGCGACCGGGCGCGGTGGACCTCGCGGACCCGCCGCCCTGCCAGCACGCCCAGCAACAGCAGCGCGCCGGCGATGGCCGCCACCGGCGGCCACGGACTGGGGCGCGCGGGGGTGAAGTGGAGCTCGGCTCGCAGCCCCCCCGCTAGTGACTGACGCACCTCAGAGGGTGTCCGGATGAACTCCGTCACCAGCCGACTCAGGGCAAGCTGCACGGCGAACGACTGCCCGCGCGCCGCCTCCGGCCCCGCGAGCGCGTAGACATAGCGGTGCCGCTGCGGATCGCGCGCGGTGAGTGTCACCCCCTCGGGCTTCACGATCAACAGGTCATGTGGCTGGGTGAAGCCGCCCACCGCGTCGGTGCGGAGGCGGGCATCATAGCTACGCCCGTCGATGGCACAGGTCATCGTGCCCGTGATGACGAGGCGGTACTGGCCGTCCTCGTGCATGGCCGGGAGGGTGGCCGCGGTGCCGTCGAGCGGGACATCCACCGCGGCGACCTGCCGCTCGGGCGCAGCACAGACGGCGGAATACAGTAGGAGTAACGCAAGGCCGCACAGACATACGACTGCACGCTGGTTCGTCGGAGAGCACCTCCTGTACGTGGCCCGGCAAGGCCGACTGCGGCTGTCATCCTGAGCCCGGACCGCGGCGCGGTCTTCTGGCGAAGGACCCCCTCTGATCAGACGCTTGTGCTCAAGAGCAGATCCTTCGTCGCTGCGACTTCGGTGAAGCCGCGTGCGCTCCTCAGGATGACATCGTCCGGGAGCGGTGTCCTAGGGGTCCGGCCGAAAAGGCCACATCCGGCCGGCCCCCGAGGCGTAGCGGCTGGCTGAGTGCCATCCAGAGCCATGCTGGCGTGGCGTCGCGGCCTCAGAACGGCCTTTCGGCCGCTCTTCTAGCGGGGCTCAGCGCGTCATCTCATAGCCAGAGTAGGAGAGCGACTTGGCGAGATAGCTTCCCACCTGGGAGGCGGCCGGGCCGCCGCCCCCGGCCGCGGCGATCACCGTCTTGTACTGGTCCAGGAGCTGGCCGTCGCGGTCGAGGTCACGATCGCCCCACTCCTTCGCAGCGACGCCCAGCACCACCATCTGCTCGTCAATGGCCCGGGCCGCCTCCCCGGCCTGCCCGCGCTGGATACGCTCGGCCGCCGTCAGCAGCGCCTCGCCGGTCTTGAACCCGAGCACGTTCTTCTTCACTCGCCGGTTCACGGAGGCAACCACTGCCGACCTGTCCGCGGCATAGGTGGTCTTGGCCGCCCGGGTAATGGTGCGGTTCTGCTTGAACACGAGGTCCTTGTACTTCACCTCAACCGTCGCGATCTGCTTTGTCTCGCGGCCGGGCGGGACCTTCAGCTTGAGCATCACGACGTGGCTGTCGCCGGCATAGAAGTGCGGGATCAGCATCTTGATCCCCGGCTCGTTGTCCTTCGTGCGGTCCCTGGCGATCCCCAGGTCATCATAGACCTTCTGGTCGATGCTCTTCTCCGTGCGCCGCACCGTCTTCGTCTCGGCGGCACTGAGGGCCGAGGAGCCCAGCACCCGCACCAGCTCGACCTTCTCGGGGAGCACGATCCGCAGCTTGACGCCCTTGGCGACGGCGCGCGTCAGCCGGGCGAGCTCCTGCTGGAAGATCTCCTGGGTCTGGGCGGCCTCCCTGATGAAGTGGTAGTTGCCGCGTCCGGCCTGGGCCACGTCCATCATCAGGCTCTCGTCGAAGTCCATGCCCATCCCGACGGCGCTGGTCTGCATGTCCGCATCAGCCATGCGCCCCACCAGCTCGCGGAAGGCGTATGGCTCGCTCTCGCCCGCAGTGACCTGGCCGTCGGAGAGCAGGATGAGTTGATTGACGCCCTCCCTGCTCTGCTTCGCTCTGAGCTGGGCGTAGCCGGTCTGGAGTGCGGCGTGGATGTTCGTGGAGCCGCCGGCGGTGAGCGTGGCCACCTGCGCTTTCGCGGCCGACTTGGCGGTCAGGCGAGCGGCCGTCACGAGCACCCGGGGGGTCTCGTTGTAGGCCACGATGCTCAGGGTGTCGGTCTTGCTCAGGCCGTTGATGATGTCCGCGGCCGCCTGTTTGGCATAGCCAAGCTTCTGCTCATCGCCCATCGAGCCGCTGGAGTCGATGACGAGGCAGAGGTTGACCGGGGGGCGGGAGGGGGCCTCGCGCGCGATGGCACGCAGCCCGACCTGCAGGTGCACCTCGCCCCCCGCAGTCGCGACCTTCGTCTGCTCCAGGTCGGCCTGCACGTTCACCGCCTGCTGCGTGGGGATCGCGAGTCCCTGCGAATACTCGCGCGTGAAGGCCGCGAGCTTGATCGTCTTGCCGCCGACGACAACACCATCTTTGATGAGCTTCTCGATGCGGTCGCGTTCGCCGCTGCCGCCGACGTAGGTGCTGGAGTAGTAGGCGTTCTTGTTGAGGCCACCGGGGGCGGCTGCCAGTGCCGCAGGCGGCTCGATCGCAGAGGGCGGCAGCGCTTGCAGGGCTGATTGGCAGGTCAAGTCCCTTCCCCCGGCCATGCTCGCCGAGCCGCCCTGGGCGGCACCCCCCGGCCCGGGCGCGCCGCCGGCCGGCCCGGCAGGGCCCGGCTCGCCAAGG
>CAZIWQ010000914.1:0-3090 GCA_964542355.1 uncultured Armatimonadia bacterium | reverse complement strand
CTGTGAGTGGCTTCTGCGGGCCTCTGAGCGTAGCGGCGCGGCCTCAGAACGACTTCTCGGCCGCTCTTCTAGCGCCCTCCGCAGGACGACTGGCCCCGGAGGGTGGCCGCACGCCCACAGGACAGCTCTAGGGGCCCGTCCGCCTGTCTGGGCGTGGCGTCGTGATGGGACTATAGGGCAAGGCGCAGGGCGTGTCAACCGCGTCACGGGACTGTCCCCCCCCCTGTACGCCGGACACTCCTGCCCGCCAACGCCCGGGCCCGACAGCAGTGTCGGGCGTACCGACCCGGAGGAGGTCGGGCAGCCGCACGGGCGGAACAGTTGCCCCGTCCGGGGGGGCTGCCAGCTACACTACGAGAAGGGCGTGATACCGGTGCTTCGCCATACCGTGAGTATCCTTGTCGCCACCATCATTGTTGCGTTCGCAGGCTGTGCGCGGCCGACCGGCCCCGCGTCCGGGGTGGCCTCTCCCCCCCGCGGCGAGCAGGCAAACTCAGCGACAGCCGTCACCCCACCGGCCCCGGTCCCGGTCCCGGCCCCCGCACCATCGCCGACGGCCGCCCCGCCTGCCGCACCACGCACCCCGAGCCCGGCGCCGGCGCATACCGCGAGCGCGCCCGAGCAGGCCAAACCCAGGGCGCAGCCGGGGCATAAGCCCGCGGCACGCCCGTCAGGCCCGCCGCCGACCGTGCACACGGCCACGTGGACCACGTTCCGAGTGCCCACCGACCACCTGACGCCCGGCACGGCCTTCAGCCTCCAGGTCGAGACGTTCCGCGGCCAGGGCGGCCGCCTCATGCTGCAGTACCGCTTCGAGCGCCCGGCGCTCTCCCGCGCCAAGACCCCCCGGGCGGTGCTCGTCTATGCCGACCGCGTCATGGTCGACACCTCCGCGGAGCGCGCCGAGGCGTTCACGGGGCGGACCGGCAGCGTCATGGTTCCGCTGGCGGGCGCGGAATCGCCCCTCCAGACGTATCTGTGCGAGCAGAGCGCACTGCCCGCGGCGGGCACCAGGCTAGCCGCCCCTCCGCCCGCGCTCAGTGACATCGTCACCTTGCCGAAGGCGCCGGCCCCGCCGGCGAAGCCGAAGCCACAGCCGAAGTTGCAGCCGAAGTTGCAGCCGAAGCCAGCCAAGTGAAGGAGCCATTCGCGTGAAGTTCAGCGTTGGGTACCAGTTGGCCGAGGAGGGGGAGGAGCCGTTTGGCGCCCTCGCCGCCTCCTATCGTGAGCACATCGGCGAGGTCTACTTCCCGTGGGGCGACCTGCCGTCCGGCCGTGCCCCGCTGTCGCGCCGTCGCGGCTACACCGACTGGACGGCACAGCAGCGGCTGGAGCAGGACCTGCGCGAGCTGCGCGGGATGGGCATCGGTCTCGACCTGCTGTTCAACGCCAACTGCTATGGCGCCTACGCCGTGAGCCAGCACCTCGAGAACCAGATCGTCTCGATCCTGGATCACCTCGGAGAGGCCGTCGGCGGCGTGGAAACGGTGACAACGACCTCCCCGGCCGTCGCGTACGTGATCAAGCGCACCTTCCCTGAGGTCGAGGTCCGGGCCTCGGTCAACATGCGCATCGGCACGGTGGAGGCGATGCAGTATGTGGCCACCGTGTTCGACAGCTATCACGTGCAGCGCGACTTCAACCGCGACCTGGGACACCTGCACGAGCTGCGCGCGTGGGCGGACGACAATGGCAAGCGCCTGTACCTGCTCGCCAACAGCGGCTGCCTGCGCTTCTGCTCCGGCCAATCGTTCCACGACAACCTGGTCGCCCACGAGAGTGAGATCGACGAGACACTGAAGATCGAGGGGTACGCGCCTCACGTCTGCTGGAACCACCTGCGCGATGCGAGCCACCGGGCCGTGGTCCTCCAGGCGACGTGGGTACGTCCCGAGGACCTGCACCACTACGACGCCCTCTTCCCCATCGTGAAGCTGGCGACGAGGATGCACGCGCGTCCGCGCGCGGTACTCCAGGCCTACAGCCGGCGGCGCTACCGGGGCAACCTGCTCGACCTGTTCGAGCCGGGGTTTGCCCCGGCCTTCGCCCCGGACATCATCGACAACGACCGCTTCCCCGCCGACTGGTTCGAGCGCACCTCACAGTGCGACCGCCGCTGCCACCGTTGCGGGTACTGCGCCGAGGTGCTGGCGACGGTGCTCGTGCGCATGGACGTGCAGTAGCGGCCGGCCGGTCCACTAGCTTGCGGCTGGTGCCGGCTTCTTCCCTCCGCCGCCGGCACTGGACACCGAACGCCCCAGGGCCGCTCCGTAGCTGGCGATCTTCGTCTGCATCGCGGGGGTCAGCAGTTTGACCAGCTCCGCGTTGAAGGCATGCGACGAGGTATCCGCGGTTCCGACGTTGCCGAATGCTCGCGCGGCGCCGATTGCGTATCCGCGCGACTTCGCCGCGGGCGACCCGGGCTCAACCTGGGGATCCACATCGGTCGTCACGATGGAGATGCTGTTGTCGCTGTTGCGGCGGATATCGAAGAGGCGGAACTGCTGCGCGAAGTCCCGCAGCGAGGGGGTCTCGACCTCCCAGAAGCCATTCTCCGGATGGGCGCTGTCCGGCGACGGCTGCGGTGTCACCGTGCTCATGTGGCGATGGCCCGCGATCAACAGGATGAGGTTCGGGTAGTTGTGGAGCGTGGCGATCAGCTCCGCGTCAGACCGATAGGAGCCGGAGTAGAACTGTGGGGCGGGGCTCGTGTCGGAGAGGCCCGCCTGTGGGTTGATCGGGATGTGAGCCGCGACGATCATGAGTTGACCCGCGTCCTGGCCCGCCTGCAGCTCCCGGGTGAGCCAGGCATAGCGTTCTGCATCGATCCAGCCTCCGCCATAGTAATCCGGTCCGGCGGAAGGGCTGACCGACTTGCAGGTATCGTCGAGCACGATCACCTTGATCGGCATGTTCGCAAGCGGCTCGAACGTATAGCAGGCCGCGAGGCTCCCCGTGTTCGTCCGGTCGAACCCGTGCCCCGCCGGGGACGATGGGCTCCGGAGGAACTCGCCGATCCAGTTCTGAGTCGTGGAGTCAGCCGTCGTGAGGCTGTGGCGGTCCCTGTCGGCGACGACGGTCGGGGGCGTT
>CAZIWQ010000913.1:0-3091 GCA_964542355.1 uncultured Armatimonadia bacterium | reverse complement strand
CCTCTACAACGGGCGCATGAGGACGGTGAAGAGCCTCGCGGGGATCGCGCGCGAGCACGTCAAGGATCTCGGCCATCGTCTGCCGGCGGTCACCCGTGTCCGTCCACACGTGGTAGTCGGCCTGCTCGTAGAAACCCTTGCGCTCCGCGAGCAGGGCCCGAATCGTCTGGAGGGGGTCGGGCGACTGCAGCAAGGGGCGGGTTGGCCGCAGGGAGGTCCGCTGGAGGATGGTCTCCGGACGGGCCTCCAGGCAGATGACCGGGCCGGCCGATCGCATCAGGGCCACGTTCGCGGCGTCCAGCATGATCCCGCCGCCCGTACTGATCACTGCGCGGGGCCCGGCAACCGCGGCGCCCAGCGCCTCCCGCTCCCGCGCACGGAAGTAGGCTTCCCCCTCCCGCGCGAAGATGTCGGCGATCGACATCCCGGCCCGCTCGGCCACGATGTCGTCGGTGTCAACGAACGCCAGTCCCAGCCGCCGTGCGAGGCGCTGACCGTTCGTCGTCTTCCCGGTGCCCATGAATCCGGCAAGGAAGATGGCTTGCGCGACGGGGCGGTACTCCACCCTAAGCGCTCCCGTCGGCACGCCACAGGCGGGCCAGGTCACGCCGGTAGGCCGCGAGGGCCGTCACGAGGTCATCCCGGTGATCCCCGCCCAGCTTCTCCAGCATCGCCCGCGCCAGTTCGAAGCAGACAACCGCCTCGCCAACGACCGCGGCCGCCGGCACGGCGCACACATCGCTGCGCTCCGCATGGGCCGCCACCGGTGCGCAGGTGTCGAGGTTCACCGACGGTAGCGGACGCGTCAGGGTGGGGATCGGCTTCATCGCGGCCGCCAGGCAGATGGCTTCACCGTTGCTGATGCCACCCTCGAGCCCGCCGGCGTGATTGGTGGGGCGAGTGAACGGCCACGCGCCCTCCCCGGGCAAGATCGGGTCGTGCACCGCCGAGCCCGGCCGGGCGGCGGCGGCAAAGCCCAGACCAATCTCAACACCCTTGATCGCCGGAATGCTCATCAGCGCACCAGCCAGCCGGGCATCCAGGCGCCGGTCCCAGTGCACGTGACTGCCCAGCCCCGGCGGGACGCCCGTCGCCCGCACCGCGAACACACCACCCAGTGTGTCGCCCCGCTCGCGCGCCGCGTCGATCGCGGCCCGCATCGCGGCCGCGACGGACGCACAGGGGCAGGCGACGTCCGAGCCTTCCGCCGCCTGGACCAACTCCGCGGTCCACTGCGCGGGCACTTCCCAGTTGACGGTCCCGATCTGGCACACCACGCTCACGACCCGCACGCCCAGCTCTGCCAGCAGCGCGCGACACAGCGCCCCCACGGCGACGCGGGCCGCCGTCTCACGGGCGCTGGCGCGCTCGAGCACATTGCGCAGGTCGCACTGTCGGTACTTGGCCCCACCGGCCAGATCTGCATGCCCCGGGCGCGGCGTGCGCACCGCGCGCGCCGACACCCACCCCGCGGGCGCCGGCGCCGCCGACAGCTCCTGCTCCCAATTCGCGAAGTCGCGGTTTGTCACGGTCAGGGCCACCGGCGATCCGAGCGAGAGCCCGTGGCGCACTCCCGCGTCGATCCGGACACGGTCGCGCTCGATCGCCATGCGCCCCCCGCGGCCATAGCCGCGCTGGCGGCGCGCGAGATCGCGATCGATCACCTCGGCCCGTAGCGGGACGCCCGCCGGCAATCCTTCCAGGATCGCGCTGACGCTCGGGCCATGGGACTCACCGGCACTCAAGAACCGCAACACAGCCTGCGAAGACCTCCCCGTTAAGCACGAACGGCACCAGGTGGGTCCCGTGCCGTTCGCTCGAGCATAGAGCCGGTCCCCGCGCGTCAGGGCGCGGGAATGTCGCGCACAATGCGCGGGGTGACGAAGATGAGCATCTCGTTGTTCTCGGCATGGTTGGTCTTCGACTGGAACAGCTTGCCAATGAACGGGATGTCGCTCAAGAGCGGGGTCATCCGCTGGTTGAGCGTCTGGCGCTTGCGGATCATCCCACCCAGCGCAATTGTCTCGCCGTCCGCCACGTTGATCTGCGTCTCGATCTCCTGCGAGGCGATGATCGGGATGCTCTCGCCGTTGGGGCCCACGACGTTGGGCCCCTGATCCTCCATGATCGGCGTCAGGTACATCGTGATCGTGTCGTCGGCGTTGATGCGCGGGGTCACCTCGAGCGTCTGCTCGACATCCACTTCCTCTTCCTCGTAGTCGACCTCACGTTGCCCGAAGTTGTTGTAGGTGATGGTCGCTGTCCAGTAGGGGATCGTGGTGTAGAACGAGATGTAGCCGGGCACGTTGTTCTGGGTGGTGATGTGCGGCTCGTTGACGATCGTCCCCTTGTTGCGGTTCTGGAGGACGGCCAGGGTGGTCTCAAACTTGCCGCGGGCCCAGCGCACCACGTTGTTGACCGCCTCGCCGGGCGCGAAACCGAGATTGAAGAACGACAGGCTGCCGTTCGAGACACTCCAGTCGATGCCCATCGCCTTGTCGTCGGTAACGTCGACCTCGATGAACTTGGTGGCGATCTCAACCTGCTTGACCGGCTGGTCGAGCAGGGCGAGGACCTCGCGAAGCTGGTCGATCGCTGCGGGCTCACCGGAGACGAGCAGTGCATTCTGGGGCATGAAGGCGATGATGGAGTCGACGCCGTCGGGACGCATGCCGCCCTCGCCGCCGCCGGCGCCGCGGCCGCTCTGCCCGGTGGTGCCGCTCTGGCTGCCGCGGCCGCTACGGCTCCCCCGGCCGCTGCCGCTGCTGCTACTCGAGCCACGGCCGAGCCCGCCACCCAGATCCAACTGCTGCATCCAGTAGGGTTGGCTCGCGGTTTCCGCGCCCGCGGTCCCCGTCACGCCGGAGGTTTCCCGCCACTGCGTGTGCTTCCCGCGCCGCCCCATCTCCATCCGTGTCGGCCGCAACTGGTTCGCCTGGCTGACGGTCCCTCCCAGCAGGAGCGCGATATCGGCGGGGTTGGCGTAACGCACGGGGATCAGGGTCGTCACCGTCTCCTGGTCGCCGGCAAGCGGTGCCGGTGCCGTGGCCGCGACGACCTTGGCGTCACCGGCCGACTCGCGCTCATGGGT
>CAZIWQ010000912.1:0-3093 GCA_964542355.1 uncultured Armatimonadia bacterium | reverse complement strand
TGCCCGCAGAGGCCACTCACAGCCGTCTCACCACGAGAGACCCGGCCGGAAGTGGCCTTTTCGGCCGGACCTCTGGACCCCGGGAGGTACCCTGATGCACCTGCGCGCCCGTCTCGCCCTGCTCGCCCTCATCGCCGTCGGCACTGTGGCCGTCGCGGCACCGCCGGGCGGGGCCGGCGCGAGCGTCGCCGCCGTCGATGAGCCCGGACGCGTCGTGGTGCGCAACGCACACGTGAGCCTCGCCGTGGGGAAAGCCGAGGGAGGCGCCGTGGTCTCCCTCGTCGAGGCCGCCGGCGGCGCCGAGCTCATCGCCCGCCAGACGGCCCCCCGCCTGTTCACCCTCACCTTCTCCGACGTGCCGGCGACGGGTAACGCCTCGCGGTCTCCAGCAGCGACGCGGCGCCGCCTATCTTCCGCGCCGAGACCCATGGTGATGAGGCCTCGGTGCGGATCGAGTATGCCAGGGTGGCCGGCCGCGACATCGCGGTGACCTGTACGGCCCGCGTGAGCGCCGCCGACCCCGGTGTCCACTGGCGCCTGGCCGCGCGGTTCGCCGACACGCTCACGCTCGAGGAGGTGCAGTTCCCGTTCGTCGTGGTGGCCGCCCCCCTGCACGCGGGCGCGGCCGGGGAGGCGGTCGTGATGGGCAACACGAAGGGTGGCGTCTCGCCCCGCCCCTCCGAGTGGAAGCCCACTACGCGCCTGGCAGCCCGGCAGCCGGGGTCGCTGGCGGCCGCGTTCATCGCCTACTGCGATGCGACGGGGGGCCTGACGCTTGCCGCGCACGATGGCCAGGGCTATCCGAAGACGGCGGAGGTGCGGCGCGTCGCCGAGGGCCTCGAGCTCGATTTCGACCACCACTGTTTCGCCACGCCGGCGCTGGCGCTGGACTACGACACCGTGCTCACGCCGTTCCGGAGCCCGGACCCGGCCCGGCCGACGGACTGGCGCGACGGGGCGGATGTGTACAAGGCCTGGGCGGTGACGCAGCCGTGGTGCGCGCACCCGCTGGCCGAGCGGAGCGATCTGCCGGCATGGCTCAAGTCCGGAGCGGCGATGGTTCGCTTCGGTCGTGGGTGGCTGGCCAACCCCGACCTGGTGGACGAGTGGCTCAAGACCTACTGGCGCCGGCACTTCCCCGCCGATGTCCCCCTCATCATCGCCTACTGGGGGTGGGAGAAGGTCGATACCTGGGTCACCCCTGACTACTTCCCCGCGTTCCCCTCGGACGAGCAGTTCACGGCGCTGACCGCGCGCACCCGCAAGCTCGGGGGCCACACCTTCCTGTGGCCCTCCGGCTATCACTACACGATCACCTACAAGCGCCGCGCCGACGGCACGTTCGAGTGGGATGACCGCGCGCGCTTCGATGCCACGGCGCGCCCGCATGCCGTGCAGGGCCGCGATGGCAAGCTGCTGCTGCGCCCCTGCGGGTGGCTGCGTGGCGGGGAGAATGCCACGCTGTGTCCCGGTGACCCGTGGACCATCGACTGGTTCAACCAGCTCAGTGGGGCGATGGTGGCGCGCGGCGCCGAGTTGGTGCAGGTTGATCAGGTGGTGGGCGGCGCGTTCCCGGCCTGCTACAGCACGACGCACGGGCACCCGCCGGGCCCCGGGCTGTGGATGACGCAGGCCTTCCATCGCCAGCTCGAGACGATGGCCCGCGTCTGCCGCGAGCGCGACCCGGCAAGTGTCGTCTGCTTCGAAGAGCCCAACGAGTGGTTCCTCCAGCACGTGGGGATGCAAGACTATCGCGACTGGGAGGTGTTGGGGCGCACCTATCCGCCGGTGGAGCCGGCCTCGGTCTTCAACTACGTCTACCACGAGTACGTCCCGACCTTCCAGAGCAACCCCCATCATGGCGATCGGCTGATGAGCGCCTACTGCCTGGTGAACGGCCAGGTGCCGCACCTGGTGCCCATGCAGCATGTGGGTCCCGGCTCGCTGGTGCTCAACTCTGACTTCGAGCGCTGGTCGGGGCAGGTCCCGCTGGGCTGGGACAAGGTGGGCGAGTACCGGGGTGAGGCCTGGCGTGGCGAGTGCTTTTGCGACGAGACCGAAAAGCACGGCGGCACCGCCAGCCTGCGGCTGGAGAACCGCGCCCCCGACGATATCGTCCAGGTCTCGCAGAATGTGCCCGTGGGCGGACAGTTTGCTGTCGGCGGGACCTACCGGCTGAGTGTGTGGATCAAGACCGCGGGGCTCACGCGGGCAAACGGGATCGCACTGGGCACCTTCACGGGAGACATGCAGCATACGGGCGGGGCCGGCATCGCTCTCCCGCACCCGGCGACGGACGGCTGGGTCCGGGGCGAGGCGACCTTCGGGGTGCCTGCAGGCTCGCAGCTCCTGCGGATCATGCTCCATCTCAGCGGCCCGGGGCGTGCCTGGATCGACGACATGACGGTGGAGCGCCTCGACCCCGCCGGCACGGCGACGGCCCTGCTGCGTCCCGAGGTGCCGCCCGACCATCCGCTGATGCGTCGCTGGGTTGAGCTGTACGCGGGGGAGGGCCGCCCGTACCTGCTGCTGGGGACCATGCTGCACCCGCCGCCCCTGGAGGTGGCCACATTCTCGCTGCGTGGTCGCCAGTGGCCGGCGCTCCTCCACAACGCCTTCCGGGCCGCCGACGGTAGCGAGGCCGTAGTCATTGTGAACCCGACCGACACCCCCCAGAGCGGGACACTGCGCTGGGAGGGGAAGACGGTTTCGCTCATGCTGGCGCCCGACGAGGTGCGGCTGCTGAAGGCACAGGGGGCCGGGGGGTAGGCGGCCGTGATCCCGCTTGCGGGATCACCCTGATCCCGCGAAGCGGGAGAAGGGTCGCCGTTGGCCGTGGTAGGAGCGGTCCCCTGACCGCGATGGGGAGGCGAGAACCACACGCCACGGCACACGACAACAGCAGAACGCAGCGTCACAGGAGCCCGGCCGGAGGCCGTGTGCGTAGCGCATGGTGAGCATCGCCCCATCGCGGTCAGGGGACCGCTCCTACCACGGCGGGGAAGACGGCACGGCATTTCTGCCTCACCCCCGTCCCCTCTCCGTCCCGGAGAGGGGTGAACGACCGCAGCGCCGGCAAATGGTAGGCCCCAT
>CAZIWQ010000911.1:0-3105 GCA_964542355.1 uncultured Armatimonadia bacterium | reverse complement strand
TGATGCTGATCCTTCGCCAGAAGACCGCTACGCGGTCTGGGCTCAGGATGACAGATGCGCCGGATGACGCGAAAAACAGCGGCGTCGAGACGCTCGACCTACGCGGTGACCGCACAGGGGCAGGAGGTATCGCTGCGTGAATCGCCGACTGGTGGCTGCTCTGGGGGTCGTCGTCGCCGTCTTCGCCGGTGTCGTCGTTGTGCTCACGAGACCCGTGCCGGGCGAGAAGGAGCAGGTGGCACAGGTCATCATCGACGTCAAGCGCGCGGTCGAGGCCAAGAGCGCCGGCGGCGTGCTCAAGCACGTTGCCGATGACTACCGCGATGGGACCTACACCAAGCGCGACCTCACTCAGCTCGTGATCGGTGGGTTCCGCACCGATGAGCCGTTCCGCGTGATCGTGCAGGCGCCGGAGATCCAGGTCGCCGGGAGCCGGGCGCAGGCGCATGTGACGGCCGATTTCTCCGCCGGCGAGACGACCGCCGCCTCGGTACCACTGAGCCTGGACATCCGCGTGGAGTTCGTCAAAGCCAGGGGGCAGTGGCGGATCGTCCGCGCCACCGGGTGGGAGCCCGCCACCGGGATCGCCGAATAAGGAGATGCTCATGCCCGTCACGAAGCCCATTCAGGATCTTGACACACCGGCGCTGTTACTCGACATCGCCGCCGCCGAGCGCAACATCGAGAAGCTGGGCGCCTTCTTCGCTACGCGGCCCTGCAAGCTGCGCCCGCACTTCAAGAACCATAAGTGCACCACCCTCATGCGGCGCCAGCTCCGGCGCGAAGCAGTCGGCGTTACCTGCGCCAAAGTCAGCGAGGCAAGCGTCCTGGTCGACGCCGGCTGCGACGATATCCTGATCGCGAACCAGGTCGTCGGTGCGCCCAAGCTGGAGCGACTGGTGTCCCTGCTCCCCCGGTCCGTCGTCCGTGTGGCGGTGGACAATGAGGCCAACTGCCGGCAGCTCGCGCAATGCGCTGCGGCCGCCGGTCAAACCATCGGCTGCCTCGTGGAAGTCGAGATCGGCATGAACCGCTGCGGGGTCGCGGCCGGTGAGCCGGCGCTGGCCCTGGCGCGCCTGCTGGACGAGCTCCCCGGCGTGCGCTTCGACGGCCTGCAGGGCTTCGAAGGCCACACCGTGCTCATCGCCGACGAGGCTGAGCGCAATGCGGCAACGCGGCAGGCCATCGGGACTCTCGTGGACACGCGACGGTTCATCGAGGCCGCCGGCCTGCCGGTGGCCATCGTCAGCGGCGGCGGGACCGGCACCTATGACCTCACCGGCACCATCGCAGGCATGGACGAGCTGCAGGCCGGAACCTACGTGACCATGGACTGGCGCTACCAGCAGGTCCGGCCGGAGTTCGAGCTGGCCCTGTCCGTGCTCGCGACGTGCATCAGCGCTCCCGTGCCCGAGCGGGCCGTGCTGGACGTGGGAGTCAAGGGCGTGGGGGCGGAGTTTGGCTCACCGATTGTCAAAGACCGCCCCGACATTGAGATCGGGTTCTTCAAGTCCGAGGAGCACGGGTTCCTTGACGTGCACGGCCCGGCACTGACGGTGGGGGAGAAGGTAGCGCTCATCCCGTCCCACGCCTGCACGACGTGCAACCTGCATCGCCAGATCCATGTCTGCGAGGGTGAGCGTGTGATTGACGTCTGGCCCATCGAGGGCTCGGGGAAGCTGCAGTAGGCCCCGGGCCCGTGCGCCTGCCCGGGTGCTGTCACCCTGAGCTGTGGGCGCCACCGGCGCCCACAGAACGAAGGGTCTCGTCTTGCCTCGCTCCTGGGTCGATACCATCCGAAACGGTCGTGGGGAGTGAGGAAGCGTATCTTGCTGGCAAGAGCAGATGCTTCGCTAGCGGACCGCCGCGCGGTCCTGGCTCAGCATGACAGAAGCCGCCGTTGTGCGCGGCACGCAGGGCATCGTCCTGCTGCACTTGCCGCCCGCACCGCTCGGCTGCGTACCAGCACCGACCCGCTGACCTCAACTGGAGGCGACAATGCCCTCGTTTACACTCACCGGAAAGCGCGCCCTGATCACGGGCGGGTCGCGAGGGATCGGCAAGGGTCTCGCCCTCGGCCTCGCCGCCGCCGGCGCGGACATTGCCGTCATCTACCGCCAGGCTGTGCAGGAGGCTGAGGAGGTCGTCGCCCTCGCCCGCCAGGCCGGGCGCCAGGCGCACGCCTTTCAATGCGATGTCGCCGAGGTCGCTCAGATCCCCGCACTCGTCGAGCACGTCTGGGCCGAGGCCGGTCCCCTCGACATCCTCGTCAACAACGCCGGCCTCGCCTTCCTCGAGCCGTTCGACCAGGTGACCGTCGCAAGCTGGGAGCGCACGATGGCGGTGAACGTGCGGGCGCCGTTCTTTCTGTCGCAGCAGGTCGCCCTCCGGATGATCGCGCGTGGCGCCGGTGGCCGCATCATCAACATCTCCTCCACCAACGGCTTCCAGGCGGAAGCCCACCTCGCTCCCTATAACACCTCCAAAGGCGCGCTGGAGCTGCTCACCCGCTCCCTTGCCATCGATCTGTCCATGCACCACATCACCGTCAACTCGGTCGCCCCCGGGCTGATCCAGACGGACATTGGCGAGGACTTCGAGTTCGCCGAGGGGTTCTGGGAGTATCTCCAGGAGCATATCCCCCTGGGGCGTGTCGGGACGCCGGAGGACTGCGTGGGGGCGGTCGTGCTGCTGGCCAGCGACGCCGGTGCCTACATCACGGGGCAGTGCATTGTGGTCGATGGCGGGATCGTGTGTGAGCAGATTCCACGCCTCAAGTTCGGTCGCCCACCGGCAGACGCGGCACCCTAGCCGCGCCGCCGTGGCCGTCTCCCGCCGTGGCCGTTCCTGGGACCGCGACCGTCCCGGTCGCAGCCGTGCCGCCGTGGCCGTCTGCCGTTGTAGGGCGCGGTCCCGCCCTGCGGGGCCCGCGCCGCCGTGGCCGTCTCCCGTCGGTGTTGCCGTCCGGCGTTGTAGGGCGCGGCACAGGCCCGCGCCCTACAGAACGGCGACGGCATGTCTGCCTCACCCCCGTCCCCTCTCCGTTCCGGAGAGGGGCGAACGACAACGTCTGACGGCGGCGTGCCAGGCGTCCCTGTACCCACC
>CAZIWQ010000910.1:0-3105 GCA_964542355.1 uncultured Armatimonadia bacterium | reverse complement strand
CCCGCCCTTCGGGCGACCTCTCCCGGTGGGAGAGGTGGAACGGCACCCCGGGCGACGTAGCTTTCCCGACAGCAGTGCCGGGCGCACCGGTCAGATCAGCGGCCGCGCGCGGGGCCAGGCAGACAGCAGCGGGCCTACCCACCCTCGCTCGCGCGGAGCCGACACGAGTGAGCCGGGTATCCCTGGTGTCGTGGACTGTCTCAGCCGTTAGCCGTCAGCCGTCAGTCGTACGCCGTATGCCGTATGCCGTATGCCGTATGCCGTTCGTCGTTCGCCACATGCCACATGCCACATGCCACATGCCGCCGTCCCGCCGTTCCGCCGTCCGCCGTCCTCAGTCCTGCGTCTGGCCGGTGACACGCACCGCCAGGCGACCGTTCACCAGCCCACTGATGCCGTGGAACTTGGTGACACCGGCGATGGCCAGCTCCAGCTCATCGCGGGGGCCGCGGTCGAGGGTTAGGACGTCACCGGGCTTGAGCAGCGCCAGCTCGCGCAGTGTCATCTGTGTCCGGGCGAGCTGGGCCGCAATGACGACCGGGCAGCCACCGATCTCGGACGCGGCCGCCCAGTGGCGTTGCGTATGCACGTCGCCCGTCTGTGCGGTGCTCCCGGCCTGCTTGAGCAGTGCGCGCAGGAGTGCCGACGGTAGCGCGATGCGGATGAGCCCCTCAATCTCAGCGATGCGACAGGTCAAGACGGCGACGACGGCCGCCTCCTGCAGCGACGCCGTCCCGAAACGTCCGGTCGTCTGACGCACCTCGGTAACCCGCATCGGGCTGCCACCCAGCGCGGTCCACGAGTCAGCCCACGTCAGCATGAACTCCTCCACGATCTGGCTGACGAGCGACCGCTCCAGGAGCGTGAGCTCGCGCTCTTCGGGGGCCGCGGTCAGCCCGTCACCCCCGAGCATGGCGTCCATGTAGGCCAGTGCCGGCCCGGTGTCAATCTGCCACACCACAGGCGAGCCGTTGGTGTACACCTCACAGACCGCCAGGATCGGGCTGTCCGGGAGGTCGTCGAGATAGGCGTCGAAGGTAGTGGCCACCAGGCGGTCGAGAGCGAAGCGCACGGCCAACCCGGTGGATTCGGGCACGAAGCGCTGCAGGGCGCGGCACAGGTTGACGCAGTGCTCCTGCAGCTCGCGCAATTGGTCTGCCGACAGGCTGTGGGCCTGCCGGAAGTCGTAGTTGCTTGCTCGGATTGTCTCGCGCATGGTGGTCTGGCCGCCCATCTGCTATGCCACGGGTTGTGCGCTGCTATTCGACGTACTCGACATCGCCGGGCTGGAGGGTGATCTCGCCGGCCGCCTCGAGCGAGCGGGCGAGGGCAATGATGTCCCGCTGGGCACGCTCGGCTTCACTGGCGGGGACTGCCCCGAGCAGGCTGATCTCCTCCTCGAGCACCAGGCGCGCCCGCTGTGAGAGATTCTCGAATACCGCGCTGCGCATGCTCTCCGGCACGCCCTTGAGGGCGAGCGCGAGGTCGCTCATCGTGCCATTGCGCAGCACGGCCTGGAGGCTGGATGGTGGGAGCCGCAAGATATCGGAGAACTTGAACATCTTCTGCTCGATCGCCGTCGCGGTCTCCTCCGAGTGCTCCCGGATCGCCGACAGGACTTCCTGCGCCACGTTGCGGTTGAGGTGGGAGATGACGTCGGCGGCAAACTGGGAGTAGCCGTCCGACGAGTTGCCGCCCGACGCGGCGATTCGCACCAGCCGATCGCACACGCGAGCCAACGCCTTGAGTGCCCCCGGGGTGGGAGCGCGTGGCGAGGCCATCCGCGTGGCGACATCGCCGCGCATGTCGTCCGGCATGACGGTGAGCAGGCCGGCAACGTTGGCCGGCGACAGGTGCTTGGCGATCAGCGCGATGGTCTGAGGCATCTCGCCGCCGATCGCGCGCCAGATCAGGTTGGGATCGGCGCGGTCGAGCAGCGAGAGTTGCTCAAACGCCAGCAGCGACAGCTCGGCCTCCTCGCCCGTCAGCCCGCTCAGTCCCCCGCGCAGCCCGAGCACTGACTCGCGCAGCTTGGCGGCCAGCATCCCGGTGCCGGTGGAGCCCACGTTCAGGCGGGCCACGAGCTCACGGGCGAGCACGAGCTTCTCCTTGCGGTCCATCTCGCGCAGCGCACTGAGCACCCGGATCAGGCGGTGGGCGGTCAGGGGGTCAACCCGCCGGCAGATGGCCGTCGCCTCGTCCTCCCCGAGCATCGACAGCAGAATCGCTGCCTTGCGGAGATTGGGGTCGCTGCTGGCATGATTGTGGTCGGCGGCGGCCGTGGCCATGGGAGCGCACACACACTGGGAGGGATGAAACGTCGTTGGGGGGAGCATCGGCCCCGTGGCCGGTTCACTTGACCCGCGGCCGCAGTAACAATCCGGACTCCGCGAGCCGTCGTGCCTGTTACGAGTTGGCCCTCAAGTTCGCGCGCCCGTGGCCGTCACACTCTCCAGGCCGATCCAATCATGACTGGGAGTTGGCACGCGAACATGCAATCAAGTCCTGCCAGCGCTGAGACCATCGCCACCGACCTCGGCAGTGTCCTGCAGCGGATTCCACCGTTCCCGGTGGCGTTCGCGGAGATCATGCGTTGCTGTGCCGCAGACGATCCGGACGTGGCCGAGATCTCCCGTGCGGTAAGCATGGAGGAGGTGCTCGCGGCCCGGGTGGTGCGCGCTGCGAACACCGCGGCACTGGCCCCCGTGCATGCCGTCGATAACTGCGCCACCGCGGTGTCTCGGCTCGGCAGCTCCGCCGTGCGAGCCATCGCCTCCGCGCACTTCCTCAGTAGCGCCTTCAGCCAGGCGTTCGCCCATGGGGGGCTGGATCGCCAGGCGCTGTGGCGGCATAACCTGGCAGTGGCCGCCGCGAGCGCCGGGGCCGCCGGCAGCGCCACGGAGCGCGCCAACGCCTACTTCGCCGGCCTGATGCATGATGTCGGCAAGATGGTCTTCGCTGCCGAACTGGGCCACATCTACGCCGACTGCGCCGCCCAGGCGGCGCGCAGCGGGATGGAGCCGGTGCGCGTCGAGCAAGAGATGCTGGGCCTCGACCACGCCGAGATCGGGGCCGAAGCCGCCGAGCACTGGAACTTCCCCCCGG
>CAZIWQ010000909.1:0-3132 GCA_964542355.1 uncultured Armatimonadia bacterium | reverse complement strand
GACGCGCCCGGGGTGACGGTGCCGCTCCTGACGGACGCGCAGCTCGGCACCGCGGACTTCCTCAAGCAGCCCGTCATCCTGCTCGGGCATCTCGACAACAACCGCCACGTAGCGCGGCTGTACCACAACTTCTTCGTGTGCCTCGACCAGGGCTCCACCGGGCGCACGGGCTACGAGCTCCGGTCCGTGCACGACCCGTTTGGCACCGGGCACAATGCGGTCCTTGTCGGCGGGAGCTTCGCCGAAGGCACCCAGCAGGCCGCCGAGACCCTGGCGAAGCTCATACAGGCGAAGGGGCAGCCGGGATCGCTGGTGCTGGGGCGACTGCGGGAGCTGAAGTTCGACCCCCGGGACCGACTGGCGCGCGAGCTCAAGCCGCTGGCACCACAGGCCGTCACAGAGCAGATTGCACGCGTGCGCAAGGCCTTCATGAGTCCCGGCGAGGGCCGCGCCGGGGCCAGCGGGCTGGTGCACGCCGGCCTCAGCTTCCATCGCAGCGGCGACCCGGGCTATGGCGAAGCTTACAAGGGCTGCATGGCGGCGCTGCTGGAGTACTACCGCACCGACAAGGTCATCAACGACGATGGCATGGCGCGGTATGACAATGACTTCCGCGATGCGTGGACCTTCCAGGTGGCCATTCTGTGGGACCTGCTCGAGGAGAGCGGGCTGTTCAGCGACCAGGAGCGCCTCGACTACACCAACCTCGTGATCCGCCTGGGGCTCGAGTGCGTCCTGTACCAACACTACGACCGGCCGGACGTGCGCCAGCAGTGGCTGACAAACACGCGGATCGTCCACAACCACAACACCTTCCCCGGGCTGGGCATCCTCTTCGTCGGGGACTACATGAAGCGACACTACCGCGCAGCGTGGGCGGACGACTGGATCGCGGTGGCGCGCGGCATCTTCAACGGCCTCAAGCACACCAGCAAGCCGATGGAGGATGCGGCGAGCTACCAGTGGCTGCCGCTGATGCACTGCGCGATCTACTCGCTGTCGCAGGGGGACCTGGCGTTCCTGGAGGAGGGCCACCTGCGGCGGGCGGCGCTGGATGCGCTCCAGGTGATGGATAACGCCGGCTATGAGGTCGCCTTCGGGGACAACTCCGACGAGATGGGCTCGGGGGGCCTCGGTGACGTCATGCAGCTTGCGGCATGGTACTACCGCGACCCGGAGCTCCTGTGGGGGGTGCAGCGCACCTCCGCCGGAGCGGCGCATCCGCTGGGGCAGGGCTACACGGTACGGCTGGAGCCGCGCGAGCCGGCGGCGCAGGTCGGAGTAGTCGTCAGCCCGTTGCCGCAGCCGAACTACGACGACTGCGCGACCGGCGCGCAGTATCGCACGCCGCCGAACGTGCCGCACGAGTTGACCTTCAACAAGCTCGCGCTGCGCGCCGGGTGGGACAAGGGCGACGAATACCTCCTGCTCGACGGATTCGGGCGCGGCAACCACATGCACTTTGATGCCAACGCGATCGTGCGCTACGCGCGCGGCGGGCTGCCGCTGTTGGTGGATGGCGAGTACATCAAGAACAGCCCGAAGTACCACTCCAGTCTGGTCATCATCCGCGACGGGCAGGCGGAGCTGACGCCGGCGGTGACGCGGCTGGACCGCGCCGAGATGCTGACGACCACGGGGTGCACGCAGACGACCCTGACCCAGTACAACGGGACGGACTGGACGCGCACGATGCTGTGGCGGCCCAACACGTACCTCCTCGTGGCGGATGAGGTGCGAGCGCTGCAGCCGGGGGCCTACACGCTGCGATGTTGCTGGCGCCCGTGGGGCGAGTCGGCGATCGTGGAGGCGTCGCTGCGAACAATGGCGCCGCCGATGCGCCTGGAGGTGCACAACGTTACGGGTGAGGCGCCGCGGCTGGAAGTGCTTAAGCCGAGTGGGAACCTGCCGGTGTGCCGCTTCTCCGAGCAGATTGGCCTGCCCATGAAGGCCGGTGATGCCCACCGGTTTGTCAATGTGATCCTGGCGGGCGAGGCGAAGGGCTGGCAGGAGGTGAAGGCGCGGCAGGTCCGGCCGGGCGTGATTGTCATCGAGCGCGCCGGGCAGGCGGAGGTGCTCTGCCTGGGCAACACTGAGCTGCCGGGTCTGAGGTTCACCGGGGAGGCACTGATCCTGAGCCGTGACGCGATCCGCATGTTCGGTGCGACGAGTCTGACTGCAGGGACCGTCGCGTTCACGGCCTCGACCCCGGTGTCGCTGGAGCTCTTGCCAGAGACCGGCCTCGGGTGCGTGAGCTGCAGCGCGGAGGCGAAAGTGACGCTGGAGCTGGGGCCGGGCACCCACCACTCCGCGAGCCAGGCCGCGGGAAGACAGGAGCTGAAGCTGCCGCCGACCGCGATGCCGGGGGAAGTGGTGCAGATCATCGGAGAGACGCGGGCGCTGCCGGCCAGCGTCCCGACGGGAACGGCGCAGGCGGCCGCGGCAGGGGCACCCGCCCCGACGTGGGAAGTGACCGGCTTTGACGCCGTGCCGGCAGCGCTACCCGTTGCGGAGGTCAAGTGCACTCCCGACCCGACAGCGACGCGGGGCCCGGTGGCCAAGCTCTGCGACGGGATCTGCAGCGGCTCGCAGGGGTCGGTCATGTGGCCGTCCGGCAAGACGGCAATCATCGACCTCGCGCTGGTCGATGCGACACAGGTGCACAGCGTCGTCCTGCGCGAGTGGCACATGAATGTGGGATGGGCCGTCGGCTCGCGCAAGCTGGAGCTCTCGAGCGACGGTTTCGTGAAGGACATCCGCCCGGTGCCGGGGGAATTCCGAGAGACCGGCACGCAGTCGTGGGGTAGCAATGTCAACACAATCTACGAGCTGCCGGTGGGACAGCAGGCCAGGCAGTTGCGGCTGACGATCGCACCGGCGAAGCCGGACGCCGCCGTCTACCTCGCGGAGGTGGAGATCCGGGGGTTCCGCCCCGGCCGCTTCCCGGAGATCACGGACCTGACGCGGGGCGACCTCACCGGCGACGGCACGGACGAGATCATCGTCGCCGGGGAGAGCGGGCAGTGCCGGGCATTCGACGCCGCCGGCAAGCTGCTGTGGGAGTACGCCGCAACGGAGCGGGCCCGCATCAACTGCCTGGCGGCCGCCGACGTGAACGGCGACGGCAAGGCT
>CAZIWQ010000908.1:0-3134 GCA_964542355.1 uncultured Armatimonadia bacterium | reverse complement strand
GGCCGCTTTGCTTCACTCACCGGTGGTGGGCTCCCTACTGGGAATGGCGCAGTCACGGCCTGGCGGGCGTCTCGATGCCGCCCAGGATCGTCTTGCCCTCACGCCAGTACATCAGGGGGGCAATCGTGATCTCGTGCTCTCCCGGTGCGAGCCCGGCGGCCACGCAGGTGCGCACCGGGTACTTATCGGCCCCCCGCGTCTCGATGGGTGGGTACTCCACCCCGTCGACCTTCACCTGCAGGATGTGCCCGGCGGGGGTTGTGCCGTACACGAGGAACACGCCGGGGCCGGAGAAGCGCGCCTTCGCGCTGCCATGCCCGGCGTTGATCGCGCGCTCGCCGCCGGCATCTTGCACCATCTCCCACTTGCCCTCGCGGGTGAACCGGGGGCTGGCGATCGGCACCAGCGTGCGCGGCGCGAGCACGCGCGGCAGCGGCTCGAGAGCGGCGATCTGATCGGGGTCGAGTGGCACCTGGGCCAGGCGGTTGACCTGTCCGGCGAGGTCGACGCCGCAGCCCAGGCCGACGAAGCGCCGGTCATCGATCCGGACGGGATAGCCGCAGGCGAGGGGGGACGCGATCCAGGTCTTGGCCTCGTCCCATGCCAGGCCGCCCCGCAGGAGGCCATCGGGGCCCTCGACCGCGGCCACGAAGAACGTCTCCAAGAGCTCGACGACCGTGGGCCAGGCGCCCTCGAGGCCCGTCGGGGTGGCCTGACTCCAGGTCGCGCCGCGGTCACGGGAGACGGCTCGGGCGATCTGTTGGGTGCCGTCGCGGCGGGCCAGCACCAGCCAGCGGCCGTCGCGGGCGACAGCCAGCGCCGGCTCGACGAGGCCCTCGCCAACCTCAGCCGCAGGCTGCCAGGTGGCGCCGCGGTCGGACGAGCGGAGGACCGTCGCGTGGGGGGCCCCGGCCCCCGTCCGGTGGGTGCAGGGCAGGAGCCAGGACTCGGGTCCCGTGCTGACGGCGCCCCCGGAGGCTTCCCACGCCTCCTGCTCGTTCCGGGGCGCTCCTCCCGACCCGGTTACCCGCAGCGGCACCGACGGCGTCCAGTTCCAGGCGTCGGTTGAGCGCGTCACATGGCTCGTGGCCGGCCCCCCGGGCGTGCGCACGAGATAGGTAACCATCAGCTCGCCGGAGGGTGTGGTCCCGATCGTCGGGTGCTCGACCTTCCCGTCCGCGCGGGCAATGCACAGCGGCGGGGTCCAGTGCTCGTGGGTGTCGTCCGAGAGGACCCACATCAGCAGATGTTCGGGCTCGCGGCCTGTCGCGGCACTCACTTCCGCACCGAACACGGCGAGCAGGGGCCAGTTCCCCGGACACAGGAGGGGGGAGCGATCGGGCGGGAGCGCACCGCGCACGCGGACCACGCGTGGCACTCTGCTGCCGGGCCGCACGCTCCGAGCGATCGGAATCACTTCCCGCACCCACGCGCGCGCGGCCGGGAGCGGCACCGGGCGGGTGGCGGGTGTGGGATCAGCGCCCGCTTGCGGGCGCGTGAGACGGATTGCCTGTCCACTCATCCCGCAAGCGAGGGAGCCCAGTGTGCCGGGCGCCAGCTCCGCCAGGACCGGATAGTACCCGCACGTCAGGTCCTGGTCTTGCCACGTCTCGCCATCGTCATAGCTGAACGCGGTGCCGGTGTTGACCGTGAAGACGACGACTCCCGTCTGCGTCTCGATCAGGTAGGGGGCGGTGGAGCCGGTGCGGGTGAAGTCGAGCGGCAGCTCCTTGAGCGGCGTCCATGTCACACCGTCGGCGGAGGTGCACCACATCGTCGGTCCGAGCTTGTAGGGATGCGTCTTGGGCGGGTTGACGGGGACCTCGGTGCGCATGACGGCGATCCACTTGCCGCGATGCGTGCGGATGATCGCCGGCTCCACGAGCGAGGTCAGACGCTTGGGGTCAAACGCCACGGTGACATAGTCGCCCCAGGTCCGGCCCTCATCTTTGGACCACAGCAGGCCGGCCTCGCAGACCGGGTTGCCATCGTGGCCGGCGGTGTGCACCGCCAGGAACAGCCGGCCGTCCGGATGGCGCTGGGGCGGGAAGGTGACGGAGGAGCTGCCGGGAACGTCGGTCACCCCCGCGGGAGACCACTGGCCGTTGGGGCTGCGCCAGCGCCGGGGGTCGCTCCACGTCGCGCCGCCATCCGCCGAGAGCGCGGCATAGTTGAGGATTCCCGGACAGCCGAAGGCGACGAGCTGGACCCAGAAGGTGGCCAGGAGCTTGCCGTCGGCAAGCTCGGTCACGTAGCAGTGACGGTCGTCGACCGGAGTATCGAGGAATAGCCGCCGCTCCGACCACGTCCGCCCGGCGTCGGCCGACCAGGAGCACCACAGGCGCCCGGAGGCGGGCATTGCCGCCCACGGCGGCGTCCCATGCTGGTTCTCCTCGATGAAGGCCGTGAACAGCCGCCCGTCCCTCATCCGCATCAGTGACGGGAACTCCAGCATTGTGCGGTTCGGGCCCTCGCCGGCGGTCACTGCGTAGCGGTAGGGCAGCTCGTAGTCGTGGCTGGGCGGCCGGCGATCCACCTGATCTTGCACGGCCCATTCCCCCTTGACGCCCGGCAGGCCGATGGGTGACCACCCGGTGGGGGTCGTGCTCGCGAACTCGTCGGAGAACTCGACCCGCGTCCCATCCGCGGAGCGGACGACGAAGTCAGCGAACTCCGCCAGGGCCGGATCATACACCGTGACGCCGACTTTGCCGGTCTTGAGCTCGCCGAAGCCACCGCGGTCATACACGAGCTGGTCGTCGATCCACACCTTGACGGCGGCGCCGACGACACAGATGCGCACCGCGTACCAGCGGTTGCTCTGGGTCGGGAAGCTCACGTGGGCACTGGTGGCGTAGTCGGAAACCCCGTTGATGACCTTCTCGACCCGGAAGTCACGTTGGCTCGTACGGATGACCAGCCGGTAGAGGTTAGCCTCATCGACGTAGTGGAAGACAAGCCCGAAGTGACTGACGGCGGAGGAGCGTCGCAGACGAGCGTCGAGCTGGAAGTCGGAGAACTCGTGTCCGTCCACTACGCAGCCCTGGTAGCCTCTGTCGGGCCCGTGGGTCTGAGGCACCAGCACGCGACCGGCGGCGCCGGCGGGCGCGAGTCCGACGATGGCCCATGCGCCG
>CAZIWQ010000907.1:0-3148 GCA_964542355.1 uncultured Armatimonadia bacterium | reverse complement strand
CGCTGGGGCCACAGGCCCCAGACCCCGTCTTGCGCCTCCCTGGCGGCGCGCAGACGGCGCGCGCCACCAGGGAGGGCGTCTGTTGGCCGGTGGAACTCATCCGGTAGGTACAGCGCCAACACGGTGTGCCACTCCGCCGCTCTCGGAGCCGTGCCCCGCGACCGCGTGCGGGGAGTGCAGTGGCCACGCGCCATGGGTGGCTGACCTGGTCGTGCCGAACCCGGGCTGGAAGAGCGCCCGGGTTTCAGTCATCTTCCCGCACCAGGCGGTGGATCCGGCGGGCCCGGCGTAGGAGCGGCGCGAGCTCGCCGAGAGGGACCATGTTCGGACCGTCGCACGGCGCCCGGTCCGGCGCCGGGTGCGTCTCCAGGAACAGCGCGTCCGCACCGGCTGCGACGGCCGCCCAGACCAGCGGAGGCACGAACTCGCGCTGCCCGCCCGAGGCACCGCCCGCGCCGCTGGGTAGTTGCACCGAGTGCGTGCCATCGAACACCACGGGGTAGCCCGTCGCGCGCATGATCGGGATGCCACGCATGTCAACGACGAGGTTGTTGTAGCCGAAGGCGAAGCCGCGCTCCGTGATCGTCACGCGGTCGTTGCCGGTGGAAGTTACCTTGGCGACCGAGTGACAGATATCTCCCGGGGCGATGAACTGGCCCTTCTTGACATTGACGGCCCGTCCGGTCTCGCCCATCGCGACAAGCAGGTCAGTCTGGCGCGAGAGGAACGCCGGCACCTGGAGGATGTCGCACACGGCGGCGGCGGCCTCCACCTGGATGGTCTCATGGACATCGGACAGCAGGGGTACCTCGGCCCGCGCCTTCACCTCAGCGAGGACCTCCAGCCCGCGCTCCCAGCCCGGCCCCCGCGCCGACCGCACGGAGGTGCGGTTAGCCTTGTCGTATGAGGCCTTGAACACGAAGGGCAGCTCCAGCTCGGCACACAGCTCGCGCAGACGCAGTGCGATCTCGAGCGTGGCAGCGACATCCTCGACCAGGCAGGGCCCGGCGATCACGGCGAGACGACCTTCCCCGATCGTCACATCCTCGGTGATGGGTACGGGCTTCACGATGCCATCAGCCTCCGGACACGCTCGAGGTCGGCCGGGGTGTCCACCCCGATCGGTGAATAGTCAACTTCGACCACACGGATGGGGCACCCGTTCTCCAACGCCCGCAACTGCTCGAGCTTCTCAGTCTGCTCCAGGGGCGTCGGCGCCAGTCCGGCGTACCACAAGAGCGTCTCGCGGGTGTAGACATACAGGCCGATGTGCTTGAGCGGCCACGTGCCGGAGGTCGGGTGCTGTCGGGGCCGCTCGGGAGGCCATGGCTCGTCGCCGTCGAGTCGGAAGTACGGGAGCGGCGCGCGGGAGAAGTACAGCGCATACCCCTCACGGTCGACCACGACTTTGACGGTCGACGGCTCCAGGTGCTCCGCGAGGTCGGTGATGCGGGTGGCGAGGGTGGCAAAGCGGTCGGGCGGGTCAGCCAGCAGGGGGGCGACGGCGGCATCGATCGCCGCCGGCGCAATCATCGGCTCATCGCCCTGGATGTTGACAATCACATCGCACGCCACCCGGCGGGCGACCTCGGCGAGGCGGTCGGTGCCGGAGGGGTGGGTTGCCGCCGTCATCTCGCAGCGGCCCCCGAACCCCCGGACGACCCGGGCGATGCGCTCGTCGTCCGTCGCCACCACGACTTCGTCGAGCGCCGCGGCCGCGGCCGCACGCTCGTAGACGTGCTGGATCATCGGCTTGCCGGCGATGTCGAGCAGGGCCTTGCCTGCCAGGCGGGTGGAGCCATAGCGCGCCGGGATCATTCCGAGGGTCTTCACAATCGCACGACACTCCCTTGCTGGATCACGCGGCCTTCCTTGGGCCGCGTCAGCCGACTGAGCCAGAACACCGCGGGGGCGGCCAGCGCCGTGAACACCGCCGACGCCAGGGTGCTGCGCACCCAGACGAGGAACTCGGGGGGCGGGGTGCAGATCATCCGCAGGAACTCGGAGATGACGACGCCGGCGGCGGCGATCAGGATGGCGACCGACACGCGCTCGGCGAACAGCGATCCGCGGAGGAAGCCCGCCCCGGCCCCGACCACCATCAGCCCCAGGAGCAGGCCACCCAACGGCAGATGGCCGGCGCCGGCCAGCAGCACCCCGGCAATCAGACCCGCCAGACACCCGTCGACCGCCCCCCTGACCAGGCCGATGCACGCCACTGCCGCCACGAGCAGGTTCGGCGGCTGGCCGCCCACCTGCAGCCAGAACGGCCAGGAGCCCTGCAGCGCAGTTGATAGACACAAGAGCACGGTGATCGCGAGATATGCCATGGTCGGTGCGTGGCCTCCGTCCAGCGACATTGCACGCGGCCCGGGCCGGCTATTGCTCGCCGGCGCGTAGGACGTACACGTAGTCCAGGCGATCGAACGTGACGAAGGGCCGGATGTAGGCGGTGACGTTGCTGGCGCTGGCGGGCGAGCCCTGTACCCGCTCGACGCGGCCGATCGGGATGCCGCCGGGGTAGGTCTCACCCATGTCCGAAGTCATGATGATGTCGTCCACGGCCAACTGGGCGCCCTGGCGCACCTTCTCGAGCCGCAGGCGGTTGGGGCCGGCCTGGAACTCAGGGGCGGCGTGCACCATGCCTTCATCCCCGGTGCGCAGGTCCTTGCCGCGCACGGCATGTTCGGGGTCGACCAGCAACACGACCTTGCCTGTATCGCCCTGGGCCTCCACAACCCGCCCGACCAGGCCGGTGGCGTCACGCACGACATTGCCGACCTCGAGGGTCTTCCCGGCGCCGGTGCGGATCTTCACCCAGCGGCTCTCGCGACCGGAGGAGCGGCTGATCACCCGTGCCGCGACCCGGGTATAGGCCTTGTCGAGCTCGAACCCGAGCTTCTCGCGGAACGCCTTGATCTGCAGGCGGAGCTCGACATCGAGAATGCGCTCAGCCTTCAGCTCATCGCGCTCCTCGCGCAGCCGGCGGTTCTCCTCGGCGAGGCGGGGGGCGGCGGCGACAGCGAGGGCGGCATCATGGAGCTTGTTGAAGGTGGCGGTGAACGCCGTCTCGAGCGGGCGGGTGATGACCCATCCGAGGTACTCGGGCAAGGTCAGCGTCTCGGCCCGCCATGCCCGGTGCTGCCAG
>CAZIWQ010000906.1:0-3154 GCA_964542355.1 uncultured Armatimonadia bacterium | reverse complement strand
ACAAGCGCCTTCGACTGGTAGTGATCCTCCGCCAGAGGACCGCGCCGCGGTCCAGAAGACCGCATAGCGGTCTGGGCTTAGGATGACAGGCAGGCGGAACGACGCGTAGACCAGCGGCGTCGGGACGGTCGGCCTCCGCGACGCGCCTGCCGGACGCCACAAGCGAGGCCTGCGATGCACTTCATCGTGATTCTGGCGATGGTCGTGGCGGTGGCCGGCCCGGTGCGTGGCGAGCCGGTTGCGCCCCCCGGCATCGACCTGGCGGCCTTGCTGCCCTCCAGCAGCCCCCCCGACCTGCAGACGGCCATCGACTCCATCAAGGGTGATGGTCTGGCGGAGCGCTGGGCGCGCGCACGGCTGGATGAGCGGCAGGCCGACATCCTGGCCGCGGCGGGCTATGTCGGGCCCGCGGGCGAGGCTGCCGCGAAGGGCCTGACGGACTGCGGAACGGAGGCGTGGGAAGTCGCGGTGCGGCTGCACTTGAGGTTGGCACGCTCCCTCGACGAGCTCGGCCCGGATCGCCGCGAGGCGTACGACGGCCTGCGAGGGAAGACGGCGGACGCTGAGGTCGCGGCCGCCGATGGGGTGGCGCAGCAGCTCGGCGACGGCCTCTCGGCGAAGCTCCTCAACACGCGAGTCGCCGGCGAGCGCGCCTACGTCACGTGCCGGGCGCTGGCTGACGCGGACCCGGACAGACTCCTCGGGCCGGTGGTTGCGCGGCTGCGCCAGATGAGGGCGGCAACCACCGCGTCCGCCGACGAGCGGGGGCAGCTCGCGCGAGTGCTGTGCGACGCCCTGACCGACCATGCGGACGCGTGCCGCCGCAAGGGCAACCACCTGTCCGACGCTGAGCGGAAGAGCGACCAGGCGGCAGTGCTCCTCAAGGCCGCGGTCCGCCTCTTCGGTGAGGCGGCGGACGTCTCCGCTGACGTGCCCGGCTTGCCAGCCGTGGCCACGGCGACGCTCCTGCAGAACCGCGCCGTAGCCATGCTGAACCTCGGCGAGGTCATGCTCTACGCCACGACCTTTGATGACCCCACACTGACCGCCGCAACGCGCGAGGCACTGCTCACGCCCGTGCGGGAGGCGGCACCACCCGCGGTTGCCAGGGGGATGCTGCAGGACGCCCTGCGGCTGTCGGGCGCGGGCCGCGCGCCAGGCAACGGGCCGGCTCCCCCCGCGCCTCGTCTCCACTTTGTGCTGCTGCAGAACCTGGCGCAGGCACTCACCTACGAGGTGCTCGTAGCGCGCCCGGACGACCCGACCCCGACCCTGCTGCGGGCCGCGCGACTCGCCCGGCGAGCGGCGGGTGAGCTCGAAGGCCTGGGCCTCTACCGCGAGGCGCTGGACGCAATGGCGCAGGAGGCCCGCGCGCTCGAGCTCGGCGGGCAACTGGTCGAGGCGGTGGTGGTCTACCTCCATGCGATCGGGCTGTGCTCGCGCGCGGTGACCGGGCTCGCGCCCGCCGAGGGCGGGGAGTACCGGCGGACCAAAGACGCCATGTTCGGGCGGCTCGTCGCGGTCGTGCGTTGGCTGCGGCAGCAGGGCGAGCCGTTCCCGGAAGAGCTCCTGGGCGAGTGGGGCACAAGCTGGGATGAGATGGGGTCGCAGGTCACCGACCTCGCCAAGGCCCGCACGTTCGCTGACTTCGTGCAACTGGGACAGGTGTGGCGGGAGACGCAGATCCCGCTGATCGCCCGGTGCGAGCGCCTGCGGCGCGACGTAGTGCGCATGGAGGAGCAGGCGGCCGGTGGGGGCCTCGACGCAGCCGGACACAGAGACCTCACGCGGATGAGGCAGCAATGGCTCGCCACCATGGGACTGCTGGCGGCCGGGGCCGATCGTGGCTACAGCGAGGCCATGGCATTCACGCCCGGCGGGCCGGCACAGGTCCAGTCGGTAATGCGCGACGACGAGATCGTCGTGGCCTACTATCTGTTCCACGACGTCGGCACGGTCGAGGTCCGCCGGAAGACAGGCCCGGCGACGGTTGTGGACCTCACCCTCGGAGCGAACGGTGAGGAAGCAGCGAGGCTGCTGGGACTGCCGGCCACGCCCGACCTCGAGGGGGTGGTGGCCGGGCTGGTGGAGACAACGAGGGAGGGGTTGTGGCCGGAGCGGACGGGCGTGACCTCGCCGGTGGGCGGGACGCAGCCTGTGCTCGGCAAGTGGCCACGCGCGCTCAATCTGCTATACCGCATACTCATCGCGCCCATAGCGGCGCAGATCGGGGACGCGCGGACGATCATCGTGGTGCCCCACGGTGTGCTGCACTACCTGCCGTTCGAGGCGCTCATCGCGCGGTTCGCGGAGGGACAGGTGCCGGCGGAGACGGATGTAACCATTCCGGTGGCGACGGAGTTCTGGGGCATGGAAGGGCAGGGCCGTACGGTGGCATACCTGCCCACGATGGGGTCGCTCTCCTACCTGCGGACCCGTGCCCCGCGGCCGGCCGCGGGGGTTGGGGTCGTGACGCGGCCCCGCTACCCGCAGCATCCGGAGAGCGACGCATACCAGCAGGCGGTTGCGAGACTGGCAGGCATCGACACGAGCGTGGCGAGCGACATGCGCACACCGGGGCCCTACACGGCCGCCGCTGCCACGCCGGAGGCTGCACGCCAGGTGTTGACGGCGCCGGTCGGGCTGGCGGCCTTCGGCTGCCACGGGAAGGCGAACTGGCGCTATCCGTTAGCCTCGTGCCTGCTGCTGGCGCCGTCACCGGGTCACGAGATGGATGCGGCGCTGCGCGACGGCGAGCCCCTGGACCTGGCACAGACGATGACGATGGCGGTCGCGGCGCCGGTGGTGTTCCTGGCGGCGTGTCAGACGGGCCAGGCGACGGAGGTTGCCGGCAGGCGAGGGACAGGGAGCATGGGGCGTCGGGGAGACGACCTGCTGAGCCTGTCGCGGGGCTACCTGATCGCCGGCGCGCAGGCGCTGGTGACGTCGCTCTGGGAGTGCGACCCCGCGGTTGCGGTGGACTTCTGGCGGGTCTTCTCGCGGGCGTGGATGCAGGACGGGTACGACCTGGGCACGGCGGTGATGATGGCCAAACGCGAGCTCTTGCACAGACAGGCCGCGGTCGACCCCGCGGCTCCCTATGCGACGCCGACGTGGTGGGCCGGGCTTGAGCTGCACGGAGACCCGGCGTGCA
>CAZIWQ010000905.1:0-3157 GCA_964542355.1 uncultured Armatimonadia bacterium | reverse complement strand
AGGCAGGCCAGGGCCTGCGTACTGCGCACCAGCAGCTTGCGTCCCACCACGATCGGGGCCGCCCAGCTCTGCCCGCCGAGCGGCTTGATCCGCCCCAGCTCCTGGTAGGCGCTCGGGTCGGCGGAGACCATCACGACATCGCCGGCCTTCCCGTCGACCGCGATCACGACGCCGTCCACGCACACAAGCCCGCCCTTCTCAAACCCCGACTGCTTCCACATGGCCGCACCATTCTGGGGGTTGAGGCACACCAGGTTGCCGGGGTCGCCGATGCCCCACAGGAATCGCTGGTAGTAGACCGGGGAGTTGAAGTGAGCCTGGATCTCGGAGCTCTTCCAGGATACTCGTGCCCCGCTCGACGACACCTCGATCAGGGCCCCGCCCACGTTGTAGCCACTGGTGATGAAGACGAAGTTCTCGACAAGCGCGGGGGTGGCGGCATGGACATCGTAGCTGGTCTTCCACGGCACCTGCCACAGGATGCGACCGGAGCCGGTGGCGGCCCCATAGCAGCACGTGCCGCAGAACACGACATACTGCCGCCCGCCGGGCAAATCGGCGATGACCGGCGTGGCATAGCCCGGCGGCCCTGCGACCCCTCCCGTCCAGAGCGTTCGGCCGCTGGCCTGATCGAGCGCCGCCAGCCCGGTCTTCCCCCCGGGGCAGACGATCAGGCTGTCCCCGTCGACCAGCGGCGAGGCGGAGTAGTCCCACTGCGGGCGTTTGCCCCCGAACTCATCCAGGATGTTGCGCGACCACACGAGCTTGCCGCTGTCAGCCTCGAGACAATTGAGCACTCCGAGCCGACTGAGGGTGTAGAGCCGGCCGGCGGAGTAGGTCGGCGTGGCCCGCGCATACCCGTTGTCGTGCTTGGCGGTGTCGGAGTAGGGATAGCGCCACAGGTCGCGGCCGGTGTTCAGGTTCAGGGCGCGGACGACGTCCTTGTCACCCTCGTGGTCGATGATGAAGACCTTGCCGTCGGCCGCGGAGGGCCCGGCATGCCCCCGGTCAGACAGCTTCACCTGCCACAGCGTACGCGGTGGCTTGTGCCGCCAGTTCTTGTTGATGCCGGTGGTGGTGCTGATCCCGTCGCCGCGCGGCCCGCGAAATGCGGGCCAGTCGGCGTCGCTGCCGCCGGAGGCCTGTGGGGCGTCGGCCCCCCGGGATGCTGTCGCGGGTGCCGCCTGGCCTGTGGGGGCCGATGCGGAGGCGGCGGGCGCGGCGGCCGTATCTGTGGCTGTAGCGCCCGCATCCGCCGGGGCGGCTACCGTGCCGGCAGGGGGCTGCTGCGGGGGAGCCGCCGGGTCGCTCCCCGCCGACCGCCGACCACATCCCGACGGCAGAACCAGCAGTGCTAGTATCACGGCTGCCCAACGGATTCGCCGGTTCGTCACTCGGAGCCCTCCGTCATGGCTCACAGCCCGAGCGCGGCCTTTGCCTGCTGCCATGGAATCACCTCATCGGAAGGGTCGGCCAATCGGCGGAGCGCTTCATGGCCGAGGGCGCGGTCGGTGGCGTCCTCCTTGTCCTCACTGCTGCTGGGCCTGGGTGCCCTCCGTCGCAGGTACTCGCCAAGAAGAGCGGCCGAATAGCCGTTCTGAGGCCGCGACGGTACGCTCAGAGGCCCGCAGAAGCCACTCACAGCCGTTACACCACCCGAGACCCGGCCGGAACTGGCCGTTTCGGCCGGGTCTCGAGGACTTCCCGGGCGACGCTGTCGCGGTCTTCACCGGGCTTCGAGGCGACGAAGGCGTCGAGTGCCTGAGCCAGCTCCGGGTCCAGGCTGAGATTGAGCACGATACGCCGTGGCATGTCGGCACCTCCTGGCTGTCTTCTCAGTATACGCAATGCAAGGGTGGATGGCAACGAGGCCCACGCGAGCGCACGAACGGCACGCGGCGACGGTTGGCGGGGCGCAGTCCTCGCCTTGGGCCCCCAACAAGAGCCCCCTTGACTCGCACAGCCACGATGATTAGAATATCTGTTCGATAGAACATGTCTTGGCAGAGCGGGAGGGGACTCTGATGAGGCTGACGTCACTGGAAGCGTACGGGGTACACGCAGACATCATCACCGCATGGGCGGGGCAGTACCATTCCGAGCTACTTCCCATCCAGGAGAAGGCGGTACTGGAGGGACAGATCCTGCAGGGGCACAGTGTCGTGGGAAGCGGGCCGACGGGATGCGGCAAGACACTGATCGGCGAGATGGCGGCGACGCACGCCGCCACGCAGGGCCGGCGCGCCTGCTATCTGGTGCCCACCAAGGCGTTGGCCGAGGCGACGTACCGCCGCTTCCGGCAGGCGTATGGCCCGTGCGGGCTGCGGGTAGTGGTGTCGACCCAGGACCGGCGCGCGGCCGACGGGGCGATCGCCCGGGGCGACTTTGACATCGCGGTGATGGTGCCGGAGAAGCTATGGGCGATGCTGGTTGCTGCACCAGCCGCCGCCGGCGGCATTGGCGCCCTCGTCGTCGACGAGTTGCAGATGCTGGGCGACCCGGAGCGCGGGCCATGCCTCGAGCTGCTCCTGGCCCGGTTCCTGGAGCGTGGGGGGACGCAGCTTGTGGGCTTGTCGGCGGTGCTGGGCAACGGCCCGGAGCTCGCACGCTGGCTGGGTGCCCATCTCGTGGAAGAGCACCGGCGACCGGTCGAGCTCCGCAAGGGCGTGTGGAGCCAGGGCCACTTCATCTACTGCGAGCACAACTCCCGCCTCGACGGCGCCGAGGACATCCCCCCCGCCGACGCCGAGGGGCTCTCCCCGTTCGCACTCACGGTCGCGTTGGCGGCGGAGCTGGCCGCACGGGGCGAGCCGACACTGGTGTTTGTACGCGACCGTGCCACCTCCGTAGCGACGGCGATGGCCATCGCCGAGAGATGGGACGGGCCCGCGGCACCGGAGGCAGCCGCGGCCGTGCGCGAGCTCCCCCCCACCACCGCGACGGCCGCGCTGGCACAGGTGCTCCACAGCGGCGTCGCCTTCCACAACGCCGACCTGCAGTTTGCGGAGCGCGAGGTTGCCGAGGCGGCGTTCGCGGGGGGCGAAGTGCGATGTCTGTGCTGTACGACGACATTGGCGGTGGGAATGAACCTGCCGGCGCGCAATGTGATCGTCGATGATGCGAAGTGGGCGCGGGGCGAGTGCGGCCGGCCGGCGCT
>CAZIWQ010000904.1:251-3161 GCA_964542355.1 uncultured Armatimonadia bacterium | reverse complement strand
GTACCACCCCCACGGGGGGTGGGGTCGTTTAGCCCCGGGGGCGGGGGGCCTACGGGAACCAGGGGTACCCGTCGACCGCAAGCCCGGGGTAGCCGGCCCCACACATACCAGAGCCTATCAACGGGGGCGATGGAGCCCCGCCTCCCCACATGAGGGTCGAGATGCACGGTCCCGACCACGGGCGGTGCGACGCACGCGATGGCGACCACACGCCACCGGTCTCGCGATGCTTCCTGCGCCCCGTTGGGGCTTGGGGGGGAAAGGGCGCCCCCGACCCCGGGCTTGTGTGCCGGCTCGCGTTGCTCGCGGCACACCGCGCCCGGGGCTAAGCTCCACGGCCCCTCCGGGGCCGAACGGCCCCCCGAGGCGTCGCAGACTACCAGAATCACTGTTAGCGCGGCACTCGGCGCTGACCTACGGGTGCGGCACGCCCCGGGCTCTCGTCCCCGGCCGATGAACCTGCCGCCTGGCGTGGCGTCAGAACGCCCGGACCCCGCAACCACTGCCCCGGTACCTGGAGGCATCCCATGTCGACGCGCGCTATCGTGTGTGCTGTCTGCTGTGCCCTGCTGTTCTCCCTCGGCCTGACCGCCTGGTCAGACGAGGGCTACAAGACCAGGCATGTCTTCATCGTGGTGATGGACGGCGTTCGCTGGTCGGACACCTTCGGCGATGAGAAGCATGAGCTGATCCCGCACCTGAATGGTGAGCTGCGGCCACAGGGCACGCTGTTCACGCACTACTACAACCGCGGGATCACGGTGACGCGCCAGGGCCACAGTACGCTGATCTCGGGCACATGGCAGAAGGTGCACAACGGCGGCCCGCGCCTGACCATGCCGACGCTGTTCGAGTACTACCGCGACGAGAAGAACGCTCCGCCGAACCTGTGCTGGGCGGTCTTTGGCAAGGCAGACTACTCCTTCTTGCACTACAGCTCGCACCCGGCGTATGGTGCGCGGCTGGCCGGGAAAGCACTGCACGGGGGCGGCAAGGACAACCCGGTGAATGAGTACAGTGCCGCGGGGGACGCCGGCGTCCTCGCCAGGGTGCTTGAGGCGATGAAGACCGATCGGCCAGACGTTGTGTTCGTCAACTTCGGCTACACCGACCATGCGGGCCACATCGCGAAGGAGGAAGGGGAGTACCGGGCGGCGATCGAGAACTGCGATGAGCAGATGGGGAGGCTGTGGCAGGCGATCCAGGCCGACCCGCACTACCGCGACACGACGACGGTCTTCTTCACCAACGACCACGGGCGCCACAGCGCTGACTTCCACAGCCACGGTGACCACTGCGAGGGTTGTGAGCACATCATGCTGCTCGTGCTCGGGCCCGACACGAAGCGCGACACGGTGGTTGACGCCGAGGCCCTGCCGATCGATGTCGCCCCCACGGCGGCCGAGCTCCTCGGCCTGCAGACCCCACTGGCGACCGGGCGCGTGCTGGGTGAGTGCCTGACCGCCAACCTGGGCCTGAATCAGAAGCAGGCGAGGACGGAGACCGCGCGCAACGCGGTGGAGCTGGAGCGGCTGGCCGGGCGCGACCTGGTCCGCACGACCGCCGACTGGGTGCTGGCGAACCTGGCGCCCGCGGCGGTCCCGGCGACGCCGGAGGGCGAGGTGGTGGTGCGCGGCATGCTGCGGGCCCATGCGGCGACGCACGACCCGCGCTTCCTGCAGTACGCCCGTGTCTGGATCGAGGCCCACAAGACCCCGCAGGAGCCGGTGAACGCGGCGGTGGTGGGGAACGTGGTGCTCGACCTACCGGAGCCGGCAAAGCAGGAGCTGATGGGCCTGGCAACCCGGTTCTGCGAGCCATGTGCTGCGCTCCCCGCGGCCACGACGCCACGCGCGGCGGTGTTGGAGGCGGCCCGGTTGCTGGGGCGGGTGGCGATCGAGGCCACCCGGCCGCGCTTCCGTAAGCCGGGACTCGACCTCGCCCTGGCCGCGGCCGCTGCTCAGCCGCCCGCGGGGACCCCGCTCGAGGCCGCGCGCGACCTCGCTCTGCTCGGCCAGGCCGCGGCCGTCTATCCGGGCAACGCCGTGATCGCGCACGCTTGCATCGTCGCCTCGGCCCGGGCCCTGAAGACCCAGAACGAGGAAGGCGCCCTGTGGGACGACCCAGCAGTATCTGTGCTCAACCTCATTGGCATCGGCAGCGCTGCGCGCCGGGGGGTGTTCAAGGGCTTTGTGGAGCTCAAGGGGCAGGACCCGAAGCTGCCGGAGCTCGCGACAGCCGTGACGGACCCGGAGTTGGTGGCCCTGTTCCCCGAGATCCCGGCCAAGCAGACGCCGCGCATGCGCCGGCAGCTTGTGGACATGATCGCCAGGCGCGGCAAGCAGTCACTGGCCTTCAGCGCCGACATGCTGCGCTATGGTGTCAATGCCGCCGGCGCATTCGGCGACGGCTCGCCGGAGGCCCAGGGCGGCTTCCTGCTCGCCTATCAGAAGCTCGACTGGCGCTATGGCGGGAACGTCTGGCCCGGCGAGGCACCGAAGCCGGCGCCCGCCGCCGGTCAGGGCCCGAAGTGAGCGGTCGCCCCCGGCGTGTCCTGTCGCGAGCCGCGCCTGTGGGACCCGTCTGACACCGTACCGGAGAGCTACCATGAAGCCCACGATCACCCTCGTCAATGCCAACGAGATGCGCCCACCCGTGGGGCCGTTGGCGCTCGACTACATCGGTGCGGCGCTGGCGGCCGACGGCTGGCAGCCGGCGCTGCTGGACCTCACCTGGGAGCCCGATGCCGCCGCCGCCGTCGAGCGGCACTTCCGCGAGACCGAGCCGGGCAGGAATGTCCCGTTGCTGATGGGCCTGCTGAATGTCTGGTACACCAACTTCTTCGGGGCCGAGAGCCACGCGGTGCTCCCCTACGCGCAGTACCTGCACCGCTTCGCGGCCTACCTGCAG
>CAZIWQ010000904.1:0-241 GCA_964542355.1 uncultured Armatimonadia bacterium | reverse complement strand
GCCGTCGAGCGGCACTTCCGCGAGACCGAGCCGGTGCTGGTCGGGCTGACGGTGCGCAACTCCGACGACTGCTACCTCGCCGGCCACTACTCGTGCCTGCCACACGCCCGCGCGACGGTCGACCTCCTGCGCCGGCATACCACGGCACCGATCGTGGTCGGCGGGTGTGGCTACTCGGTCATGCCGGGACCGCTGCTCTCGATCCTCGGTGCCGACTGGGGGATCGCGGGGGAGGGCGAGG
>CAZIWQ010000903.1:0-3180 GCA_964542355.1 uncultured Armatimonadia bacterium | reverse complement strand
CGACGTAGCGCTGCAGCTTGAGCCCGGAGGCCCCGAGCGTGCGCCCGGCCTTGATCAGCAGCGGGGCCACATTCCGGATCCCGTCCTCCACCGCGGCCGCGATGCAAAACACCGCCCCCATCACGACGACAAACACAATGGCCTTCTCCGTGAGCCCGAACCACAACAAGGCCAGCGGCAGCCAGCAGACACTGGGCAGTGATTGCAGGCTGGCCGCCGCGCTGCCGACGGTGTCCTTCACCAGGGCCCGCCGGGCGATCAGCATCCCCAGCGGAACCCCGATCAGGACGGAGATGCCATAGCCCACCGCCATGCGGAGCAGACTGGCAGCCACCGCCACCGGGATCGTCAGGTCGCGGAACCCCTCCACCAGCGAGAGACCGACGTCGCGCGGCGCAGGGACCAGGAGCGGGGGCCACAGGTGCAGGCTAACGACGAGCTGCCACGCCAGGAGCAGGAGCAGTAGGAAGCTGAGCTTTCTCGTAAGACCAACCGCCGTCGAACTCATCGCGCTCCACTTTCTGGATCTCATCCCGCAGGTGGTCGAGTGCGGCGCTGGCGATGCGGGCCAGGTCGGGGTCGCTCACTGCCCGCGGGCGCGGCAGATGAACTGCAATGATGTCCTTGATGCGCCCCGGCCGCGCCGTCATCAGGGCGACGCGGTCGGCGAGGCAGGCGGCCTCGCGCACATTGTGGGTCAC
This sequence comes from uncultured Armatimonadia bacterium, assembly GCA_964542355.1. Lineage (GTDB taxonomy): Bacteria > Armatimonadota > Zipacnadia > Zipacnadales > JABUFB01 > CAZIWQ01. The sequence goes on along the minus strand of CAZIWQ010000903.1, from coordinate 2,479 downwards.
GAACACGATCGTCTTGCCCGTCTCCGCCCAGATGCGCTGCAGCTCCTGGTGCATGATGTCACGGCTCTGGGCGTCGAGGGCGGCGAACGGCTCATCCATGAGCAAGACCGCCGGGTCGAGCGCGAGTGCGCGCGCGATGGCCGCCCGGTGGCGCATCCCCCCGGAGAGCTGGTGCGGTCGCGCCTGCGCAAATTGCTGCAGGCGGACGACGGCAAGCTGCTGCATCGCGACGGCGCGGCGCTCGGCGGCCGGCACCCCGCGCAGCTTCAGCCCGAACTCCACATTGCCCACGATCGAGAGCCACGGGAACAGCGCCGGCTCCTGGAAGATGAGGACCGGCCGGCCGGCAGCCCCGGAGTCAACCTCGACGCTGCCGCGGTCGGGCGACTGCAGCCCGGCGATCAAGTCGAGCAGCGTGGACTTCCCGCACCCCGATGGGCCGACCAGGCACAGGAACTCGCCCCGCGCCACCTCGAGGTCGATGCCCTCCAGCGCGCAGACAGTGCGCCGGCCATCGTCATACTCACGCCAGACATCACTGAGCCGGATGATTGCGTATCACTCTCCGCCGGACAGGCCGGTGTGTTGCGTACCTGCCGACCGGGACGACGCCGCTGCTTTTCGCGTCGTTCCGGGTGCCTGTCATCCTGAGCCCAGACCGCGCAGCGGTCTTCTGGCGAAGGATCAGCATCAGCCGAAGGCGCTTGTATGCGGGATGTGATCCTTCGTCGCTGCGGCTTCTGCGAAGCCGCGTGCGCTCCTCAGGATGACGGCCGTACCGGGGGTGGCGCGGCTAGCGGGCGGCGGGCGCCGTCGCCGTCGCGGTGAAGCCAGGGTCCACCAGCCCGCCCAGGTCCGGGACCGACTTGGCGTACCCGACGTCCTTCATGATCTGCGCCATCGCCTGCAGGGCCGCGCTGTTGGGGGTCGTGCTGAAGGCCAACCGCTCCAGCGCCCGCTTGATGACCTCGGGCTTGAGCTCCTTGCCGGTGAGCACCTTGAGCTCGGCGTTGAGGGCCGTCGCCTCAGACTGCGCCCCGGCATTCAGGCGCTCGGTAAGCTGCGTGAGTGTGTTCACAAAGGTCGCGACGATGTCGCGGTGCTCCTCGAGGAAGGCCTTCCGAACCACAAGCACGGTGACCGGGTAGTCGCCCTCGCGCCAGATCGCCTTCCAGTCGAGCACGACGGTGGCACCGTTCTCGATCTCGAGGCGGGTCCCCCACGGCTCCGGGACACACGCGGCATCCAGTTGCTCGCTCACAAACAGCCGCTGGACATCGGGGTTCTCGATCGGCGCCACCGTTGTCTTGCCGCCCTGGTCGACGAGGTCGATCTTCTCGCGTCGCAGCAGGTGGCGCAGCATGGCGTCCTGCGTGTTGCCCAGTTGCGGGACGGCGATCTTCTTGCCGACCAGGTCGCTCACGGTCTTGATGCCCGTGTCCTGGCGCGCAACCAGGCTGGAGCCACCGTTGGCGACATTGGCGACGAGCACGACGTCTCCCCCGCGCGCGTAGGCATTGATCGCCGGCGTCGGACCGACGAAGCAGATGTCGAGGGCCCGGGCATGGAGGGCCTCCATCGCCGCCGGCCCCGCGTTGAAGACGGTGGTGGCGAGCCTGGCCCGGCCCACCAACGCCTGCTCGAACGCGCCCTCGGCCTTGGAGAAGCCGAGCACCGCGGGGGCGTGGGTGATGTTGGGGAAGTACCCGACGCGCACCGCAACGGGAGCGGCAGCGGTCGCGGCGCCGCCAGCCACCGGTGCGCCCGGGGTGGGTGCCGGGGACCCGGGTGGAACGGCCGGCGGCGACACCGGCGCGTTCTGGCACCCACCGATGACCAGTGCGGCCACAGCGGCGCACAGCATCCAGCCTCTGGCATGTGACGATCTCATCGCAGCTCCGACAACGACCATCCTCGACCTCCCGGGCGACGTGTCAGTCTCCGCCGGCGGGTTCCGGGGCCCTGCGACCCGCGGCCTCCCACCGGCCAAACAGGGCCGAGTATAGCAGCTTGCGGGCACCGTGTGAAGTAAATCACGAGGCCCGCCCCCCGGGGACCAGGGTGGCGGAGCTCTGAGGAGCACGCAATTCCGGGAACACACGGGAACGGCCATGACAGAGGCGATGGGGGCCCCACGGCCTCGCGCACGCAGGAAGGGAACCGGGGCCCCGATGTGGAATACACACAGCCTTCTCAGGCCACATAACTACCATTCACCGGGGGGCGTACGGAATGGACCACGGTAGCGCGCCCAGCCTCGAGGGCATTGTGAACCAAATGGTGAGGTCTGCGATCCCCTGGATCCTGCTGTGGACGCTCGCCGCCATCGTCCTGCTGTACGCCAAGCTACTCCTCAAGCGGGGCCTGTCTGCCCTCATCGACCGCATCCGGGGAGGGCGGATGCGCAAGCTGCGCAACCTCGAGCAGGTCCTGCTCAGTAGCCCGACGGACTTCGAGCGGCTGTGCCGCGAGCTGTTCA